>CAYJMI010000040.1:20575-28963 GCA_964371285.1 uncultured Vicingus sp.
GCTGATAATATAGAATTCTGGGGTGCAAAAGCTATCGATTTTACTAGCCGTGGTTATAATGTATTGATGTATGATTACCGAGGTTTTGGAAAAAGTACCGGAAAAGTAAAGAACGAAAAAATGATTATGGCTGATGCCTTACTGATTTATAAAAAATTATTGTACGATTACAAAGAAAGAGATATTGTAATTTATGGCACTTCTTTAGGCACAGGTATTGCAACAAGATTAGCTCATGAAAATAACCCTAAAATGTTAATTTTAGAAACACCTTATTTTAATTTTTACGACGTTTCAAAATTTCATTATCCATATTTACCTAACTCTATTCTGCTTCACTATAAATTTAAAAACAACAAGCTATTACCTGAAATTAAAATTCCAATTTTTATGTTTCATGGAACCGAAGATGAAACTATTCCTTATGATTCTAGCGTTCGATTAGCCGAATTATCCCAAAATATTAAATTATTTACCATTCAAAATGGTTCACACAATAATTTAAATACGTTTCATTATTACCACGAAAAATTAAGTGAAATACTGTACTGAAAAGTCCACTCAATCCGTCAGCTGACGGAAGGGCTTTCGTAGAGGAACGAAAACAGAAGACCGAAGTGGAAAAACAAAAAAACTCTGCGGTTCTCTGTGTAAAACTCAGCGTTCTCTGCGGTTAAATGAAGTCGAAAGATGGAATACGGAAGAACCTCAAATTTCTAATCTCTAATCTTAAACCATTGCTCGTTTAAACTCTGATGTGGTGTGGAAAGTTATTTCAGGATAATCGTTTTGAGCACTTTGTAAAAGAAATGCTGTTTGTGCTAAAAAAACATAATTTCCATCTTTATCAGTAGCAATATATTGTGCTTTGCGTTTTATAAAATCATCTAATTTATCATCATTATCTGAAGTCATCCAACAAGCTTTGTGTAACGATTTTGATTGAAACTCCGCTGATGCTCCATATTCATGTTTTAAACGATATTGAATAACCTCGAATTGCAATTCTCCAACAGTTCCAACAATTTTACGATTACCAGGTTGTTGGGTAAATAACTGTGCAACACCTTCGTCGGTTAATTGTTCGATGCCTTTTTCCAACTGTTTGGTTTTCATGGGGTCTTTGTTAATCATCTCTTTAAAAATCTCGGGCGAAAAGCTAGGAATACCTTTAAACTCCATTTTTTCACCTTCGGTTAATGTGTCGCCAATTTTAAAAATTCCAGTATCGTACAAACCAATTACATCACCTGGAAAAGCTTCATCAATAACGCTTTTGTCTTGAGCCATAAAACTGGTAGGATTGCTAAATTTTATTTTCTTTTCATTTCTTACGTGATAATAAAACTTATTGCGTTCAAATTTACCTGAACAAATGCGTAAAAATGCAATTCTATCACGATGATTAGGGTCTAAATTAGCATGAATTTTAAACACAAACCCACTAAATTTTTCATCAGTTGGTTCAATCACTTTTAAAGTAGTCTCTCGTCCTCTTGGCGATGGTGCAATTTTAATAAACGTATCTAACAATTCTTGAACTCCAAAATTATTCAAAGCACTACCAAAAAATACAGGGGCAAGATTACCTTCCTGATATTTCAACTCACTAAATTCATCATAAACGCCTTCAATCAATTCAATATCTTCTCTCAACTTTGCTGCAGCCTTCTCTCCTACTTGTTTGTCTAAAATAGGATCGTTAACATCTTGTATTGAAACAATATCACGCTCCACTTTAGTCTTGTTGCTGTTAAATAAATTCAAATGATTTTCAAACATGTTATACACCCCTTTAAAGGTTTGACCGATGCCTATAGGCCAACTTAATGGTCGGACTTTTATACCCAAAGTGGTTTCAATTTCATCTAACAAATCAAATGGGTCACGACCTTCTCTATCCATTTTATTGATAAAAACGATAACTGGAGTGTTTCTCATTCGACAAACTTCCATCAATTTTTTGGTTTGCGTTTCAACACCATTTGCACAGTCGATAACCAAAATAACACTATCCACAGCAGTTAAAGTACGATACGTATCTTCAGCAAAATCCTTATGGCCAGGAGTATCTAAAATATTTATTTTAACGTTTTTATAGTTAAAAGCCATTACCGAAGTAGCTACCGAAATTCCTCTCTGCTTTTCAATCTCCATAAAATCGGAAGTAGCCGTTTTTTTTATTTTATTCGATTTTACTGCTCCGGCTGTTTGAATAGCTCCACCAAACAACAACAGTTTTTCCGTCAACGTAGTTTTACCAGCATCGGGGTGACTAATAATTCCGAATGTTCTTCGTTTTGCAATTTCTTCTTGTAAACTCATAGTTTTGCAAAAGTAAAAAAATAAAGTTAATGTTGTTGATAAGTGAATGTAGCCCATACCATAATCACTTCAATATTTATTCTAATTTAGCCTTATAACTTAAAAAAAAAGAAAATGAAAAAAATTATTTTAGGAACATTAGTCCTTTTTGTAGGAAGTCTACTTTTAGTATCCTGTAGCTCTGAGGGAGATGTGTTAAGTTCTTTCTCCAAAAGAAAATATTTGAAAAATTTTAAAGAAAATAAAAAATCTTACGAAATTAATATTGAAGAACAAACAGCTCATTTGGAAGAAGTAAAAACAGTAGAAAAATTAACTGAAATTAGCATTCCAGAAGTTGCAACAATTGAGAAAAACGATATTACATTAAATCAAGAAACTATTGAATTAGCAAATGTTTCAACTCCAAAAAAAGTAACAAAACAAATTGAAAAAGAATACCGTAATTGGGATAAATTTAACAGAAATTACCAAACAGAATTGTTAGCGTCAAACAAAGAAATCAATTTATTCAGTTCAAAAAAATCTTCTGCAAAAGTAGATGATGTTGTTTTAGTTATTCTTGGCATTTTTATTCCACCACTGGCTGTTTATTTATATGAAGATGCAGTAACGGCTAATTTTTGGGTGGATTTATTACTAACATTTATATTTTGGTTTCCGGGAATAATATTTGCATTTTTAGTAATGTTTGCTGGAGTATCTGTTTAATATCATATTTATTCAGTTTTATCATCTTTACTTTCGTTTAAATTTAAAATTTAAACAAAAATGAAGAAAGTATTATTTATTATTGGTATAACTATTAGCTTGTCATCTTGTATGATAAATACGCATGTTATAGGAGAAGGAGCTAAAGGTTCTGAAATATCGAAAAAAAAGACAGTTTATGTATTTGGAAATAGAGTGTCAGAAGTTGATTCAAAAGCATTAGCTGGAGGAGCACTAAATTATGATTTAGATACTCGTGCTAATTTCGGCGATATGTTAATTAATGGTCTTACGTTAGGTATTGTAAGTACAAGAACCATTACAATTAAAAAATAAATATAATTTTATAAACGAATAAAGCCACAGAGTTTCTGTGGCTTTATTCGTTTATAATCATTTCATTACTCTACAATTTCTATACTTAAAATTTTATCTCCTTGTCTGATGTCATCTACGATATCAACACCTTCCACCACTTTACCAAAACACGTATGGTTTCTATCTAAATGAGCGGTATTTCTTCTACTGTGGCAGATAAAAAACTGAGAGCCGCCTGTATTTCTTCCGGCATGAGCCATTGATAATACGCCTCTGTCGTGATACTGATTTTCTCCAGTTAACTCACAATCGATTTTATAACCTGGACCACCTGCTCCTGTTCCATTTGGGCAGCCTCCTTGAATGACAAAATCAGGAAGAACTCGATGAAAAGTTAATCCATTGTAATATCCTTTTTCGGATAATTTAATAAAGTTTTCAACTGTTTTAGGAGCATCTTTATGATAAAACTCAACGGTCATATCTCCTTTTTCTGTTTTAATAATTGCTTTTTTCATACTTATATACTATTCTAAATTTTTATTTTATATTCTCATCACCCAACACACACCACTCATCACTATATTAATCTATTCTCCCTGCCAGTAAATAAAGTACCGCCATTCGAATTGCTACACCATTTTCTACTTGGTTTAATATGATGGATTGTTTACTATCGGCAACATCACTGGTAATCTCTACTCCCCTATTAATTGGTCCTGGATGCATTATGGTAATTTTTTTCTTTAACGAATCTAACAATTGTTTGTCTAAGCCATAAAGCATGGAATATTCACGTAATGATGGAAAGAGTTTGATGTCTTGTCGTTCCAACTGAATCCTCAACATCATGGCTACATCGCACCAGTTTAATGCAGTTCGTAAATCAGTAATTACCTCAACTCCTAACGAAGAGATGTATTTGGGTATTAAAGTTAAAGGACCACAAACTTTAACATTCGCTCCCATTTTTTGTAGTAAAAATATGTTCGATAGAGCAACTCTTGAATGTAAAACATCACCAACTATTACTACATTCCTACCTTTTAACTCACCATACTTTTCAATAATAGAAAATCCATCTAACAAAGCTTGTGTGGGATGTTCGTGAGCTCCATCACCAGCATTAACAATTTTAGCTTTTACATGTTGTGATAAAAAATAAGCTGCTCCAGGGTTTGGATGTCGCATTACTACCATATCCACTTTCATGGATAAAATGTTGTTTACCGTGTCTATTAATGTTTCTCCTTTGGTTACTGATGAGCTTGATGATGAAAAATTGATGATATCAGCTGATAAACGTTTTTCAGCCAGTTCAAATGATAATTTAGTTCGGGTGGAATTTTCAAAAAATAAGTTGGCAATGGTAATATCTCGTAATGAAGGAACTTTTTTAATGGGGCGGTTAATCACATTTTTAAAATGGTTGGCTGTTTCAAAAATCAATTCAATATCTTGCTTGTTAAGATATTTGATGCCAAGGAGGTGATTAACGCTTAATTTACTCATTTGCAGGTGTATATAAAATTACTTTATCTTCCCCATCCGTCTGTTTCCAACTTACTTTAACTCGTTCGGTTGAAACGGAATGTACGTTTTTTCCAATATATTTTGCTTGTATGGGCAATTGTCTTTCGTAACGCCGGTTGATTAATACCAAAAGCTCTACTTTTTTTGGACGACCAAAAGCCAACATGGCATCTAAAGCGGCACGAATACTTCTGCCTGTAAATAAAACATCGTCAATTAATATCACTGTTTTATTTTCAATAATAAAGTCTAAATGTGTTTCACTAGGGATAAGAGGTTCATCTCTTCTTCTAAAATCATCACGATAAAAAGTAGTATCTAAAGCACCATATTCTATTTTAAACTTATTGTTGATGGTAAGCAGTTCTGATTTTATTCTATCTGCTAAAAAAACACCTCTCGGTTGAAGTCCAAGAATTACAGTATTAGAGAAGTCGTTGTGATTTTCAATGAGTTGATGAGCAAGCCTTTTAATGGTGAGATCGAAATGCGTAGCATCTAATATAACTCTCTTACTTTTTTTCATCAAAGCACAAAGATATACTATTTATCGAAATAAAAAAACAACTATACCGCAATCAACTAGCTTTTCGGAAAATAGTTGACATTTTAGTTGCGGCATTACTCAAACTAACCAATTCCGCAATACTTCGGAACTGCTGAGTTTGAGTATATTTTAATCAAACCTCGACTTACTTTTAATTCCTCCAAACGGATTAGGATATACGTAACGTAAAGCTATTTCGTAAGCTCCTTTTTTACCAGAAGCATTATTCAATGACGAAGTATTAATATCATAACTAAACGAAAGTGTATAACTGTCATACTGTGCAATTATGTCAAAAATGATAGCATCGTTCCATCTATAAAAACTTCCCATTCCAATAGCCATTCCTTTATTATTTTTAGTGTAATGTGATGCTTGTTTAAACATATACAACACTTCCGAACCAAACATGATTTCATTAACAGCCCCTTGTCGTGAATAAAAAAGATAGGGTAAAAGTGTAAATTCAGTATTTAAACCAATTATAGCATTAGAGTGCCAAATCCAACGGTAATGTAGTTGATCTTGAACTAAATTTTGAGTTTCTATTTCTGGTTTACTTAAATGATGCATGGATAAACCGCTGTTAATTAATGTTTTTCTTCCTGATAAATAATCTTGGTCGTTTCGATAGGTCCAAACCAAACCTGAAGTATAATCTGCAGAACCAAACGAAATACCTGTAAAATCAGGGCTTTCCCCTGTGTTATACGTCGGATTATACTGATAACCATCAAATTGACTTCCCCATGTTAAAGCTTCGATATTTGCCGACCTCTGAAAATAGCCACCCTGCATACCAAGTCCTATGGTATTATTTTTATCAATATTAAGATGGTAGGCAATACTTAAATTTACTTGAGTGGTTTTCATTTGTGAATAACCAGATTTATCTGAAAAAGCAAAAATTCCACCAGCAAAATAACCCGTTTTATTTCCTTTAGGGCTTTTAAAATTCATATCATAAGCCGCCATCATACTAATAAAAGGTGTGCTCACACTCCCCCATTGACTTCTGTAATTTAAAATTCCACGCATGGTATATTCCGAACCTGCATTAGCCGGGTTAATTAATATGGGAGTCATGTTAGCTTGACTAAAATGGATATCTTGAGCGTATAAGTTCGAAGTTTGAAGTTCGAAGTTCAAGATTAGCACTACAGCCATGATTAAAATTGTAGTATTTTTTTTCATATTATTTATTAGTCAATGGTTTTTTGTTTCTTTTATTTGCCTATCTACGAAGCCCCTCCTTCGGAGGGGTTGGGGAGGTTATTATCTAAATAGTGAAACATTACCTTTTAGTTCAACATCTTCGCCATTAATAAGTTTAGCTTTTACAGTAAATACATACACTCCTGTATTCATATCTGAGCCGTTGTATGTTCCATCCCAGCAACCATCAATTTCTTCCGATTCAAATAACATAACTCCCCAACGAGAATAAACCCTAAATAAAACTTCTTGCAAACAATTGTTGTAAACCATCACACAATCATTACTTCCATCTCCATTTGGTGTAAAAGCATTTGGGACAAACAAACTACCACAAACATTATCTACCACAACTGTTACACAAGAGGTGTTTGGACAACCATTTTTAGTTGTTGTAGCACAATACATTGTGGTTTCTTTAGGATTAACAATCGCAGGAGAGCAATTTGTACAAGAGATTGAATCGTTTGGTAACCATGTAAACGGTGTGCTTGAAGCAACTGTTAAAACTGCACTTTGTCCCATTATTATAGTAGTATCGGAATATGCCGAAATAGTTGGCAAAGGAATTACATTAATATTAATTGATGCGGTATCAGCACAACCATTTTCAATAACAATTACCGTATAAATTATGGTATCAATCGGAGCAACATTAATGTTGGCAGTGCTATCGCCTGTGTCCCAAATATATGTTGTTCCGCCAGAAGCTGTTAAAGCAAGAATATTTCCGAAACACACATTGGTGTCGCTCGAAATTACAGCTACTGGTTTTGGAATTACATTTATCACAAATTGGGTAGAATCTTTACATCCATTTACACCTGTTCCTACTACCTGATAACTAGCCGGATTTGATGTTGGAGCAACATTTATAGATGACGTTGTTTCAGTAGTATTCCAAACGTAAGTGTTTGCTCCTGTTGCATCCAAAGTTGTTGATTGCCCATTACAAACTGATGATGCTCCGTTTATATTTACAACAGGAAGATTATTTACAGTAACTGTAGAATTTGCAGTATTTACACAACCATTAGAATCAGTTACAGTTACTATATAAGTTGAATCAGCAGTTAGCGAAACAACTATTGAATCCAATGCACTTCCTGTATTCCAAGAATAAGATGTTCCTCCAGATGCAGTTAAAGTGGTTGATTCGCCATTACAAATGGTATTATCGCCAGTTACTAATGCTGTTGGTAAATTATTTACCGTTATTGCAAAAGTTGCCGTATCAGAGCAACCACCTACTTCAACAATTACATTATAAGTTGTATTTGTTGTTGGAGAAACCACTAATGAATCTAAGGTAGAAGCATCGTTCCAGGTGTAAGCACCACCACCGGTTGCAGTAAGTGTTACCGAACTTCCATTACAAACAAAATTAGTTCCGTTGCTTGAAGTTATGTTTGCAGTTGGATTACTAATTACTTGAACCAACGTGCTTATTGTATCGGAGCAACCATTTCCGTCTGTTGCTGTTACCAAATAAGTTGAATCGGCTATAGGAGAAACATTTATCGATGGTGAAGTTGCTCCATTGTTCCAAACATAACTTGTTCCACCATTTGCTGTAAGGGTAGTAAATGTTCCATCACAAATTGCAGTTGTTCCACTAATTGTTGGATTAGGTAACGCATTTACAGTAACTGTTGAATTTGCAGTATTTACACAACCATTCGCGTCTGTAATAGTAACTACATAAGAAGAATCCACAGTTGGAGAAACAACTATTGAGT
>CAYJMI010000041.1:0-28432 GCA_964371285.1 uncultured Vicingus sp.
CAGTATAGGTATCACCAATATTATTGTAGGTACCTATTTGTGCATTATCGTCGTTAATCTTTTTACGAAGTTCTAAACATTTTAAATTACATTCTAAACGTTTGTTGTAATCTTGCAAAAAATTATACACTCCACCTAAAGCATTCAAACAATCCGCTTCTCCCCCATAATCATTACAGCTGATGTATAAATCCATAGCTTCCAATGATGTTTTCATTACATTTCCATAATCGGAAACATTGGCATAACACAACGAAATTTGTTTTAAACTATCAGCCAGTTCTTTGATGAAAAAATGTTGTATGGCCAGTTGTTTTGCTTCTTCGGCAGATGATATTGCTAAAGTGAAATTTGTAGATAGTTGTTCCTCCGACTGTTTTAAAAGTTTAGCAATCTCTTTTAAATGGTTTTTTTTTAATATTTCTACCGTATTCTCTGACACTTACTTTGTTTACAGCAAATGTAAGTATTTAATGAAGTTTTAATTGGAATTAAACCTAAAAATTAGTTTTTCATCCTCACTGTCCTCAGGTACTGTCATAAAAAACAACTATGACAAATAGCAAACCTACAGTTGGCTCATTTTCTGAAATTATTTATAAGTAGAATTACAAAAGAATAAAAAACAATTGATATCAATTGTTTTTTACCCCATACATTAGAACACCACATCCTTCTTTAGCATTTTCAAATTCTAAATTTACAAAGTACATTCCACTTGCATTACAAGAATATTCAAGCACTGAGAAATGTTTTTTTATTTCTGGAATATAACTAGATAATTGACGGCCTCTATCGCTGGCGAGTTCAAAAATTAATCTGCCTTCAAAAGCTTTATCATCTGCAAGAACAAATTTATACCTTACACCTTTATTTAACATGATTGGAAAAGTCATGTACTTTATATCTTTTGTTGTGGTTACTGTTTTAAGTTTTATTCTAAAATCTTTAACATAAATAGATGTTTCTAATTTACTTTTTGCTTCATTAAATACTTGTTCCTCGCATTGTGATTTTGCTGTTAATGACAAAAAAATCACAACGAATAATAGTGTAAATTTTTTCATGATTAGATAATTTTATTTCTTAACTCTTTAGTTTTTATTATTATTTTTTCTAATATATCTTTGCTCATTTTCACCTCACTTGTACTTTGGTCTTCTATTACCAACATTCCATCAACTTCTTTAGTGATAGGTTCTCCATATACAGTTATTATTTCTACACTATCGTATAAAACTTTGAGTTCGGTAAAGTCGGAAATAAGCTTAGCAATATCAGGGTCGTTTTTTTAAACATTCAGCATTAAAATCAAATTGTTTAACGACATTTTTTGCTCTCCAATTCGTTCAGTTATTTTTGGGTTAGAAGTTTTTGATACTATTTGAGTAGCAATGTGTAATCCTTCAATAAAAGTTCCTGTAACAATTAAAACGCTTGCTTTTGTTCTGTTTTGCTCTCTTAAATAAGCATCCATTTTACTAAATCCTTGTGTTGTTATATTAATTAAAGAATCAATATTGTCGCTCGATGATGCTAATCTCTTTAAGGTTTGAAAATCAAAAAAATGATCAACTTTTAAATCTTTTGCCAAAGATCTAACCGCTGATATATAATCGACCGAAGTCATTGTTTTTTCATAGATATTTAGATATCCTAATTCTGCGCCATAAACACCTAAATTTAAAGCCTTTGAATGTGCCGAAACGTATTTTTCAACGTTGTCAGGATTGTTTAATAAATGCTCATCAAATTTGGCACCTGAAGATAATATTAACGAAGTCATTTCGATAGGAGAAGGTATGGAATGTATCATTTCATCTATAATTTCCTCAGATATTACTACCTGTTTTTGCAACGAATCTGCAAAGGCAAAATCATTTAGTAAATCTTGTTCATCTCCAGTTTCAGCATCATTTCCACACGAGAATAGTGTAATTACAGCAAGTGTTAGAAAAGTAATTTTTTTCATTTGTTTCATTTTGTCAGTTTTTAGATTTTAAAAAAGTTTTTGTTAGTGTTACTATTGACATCGTTTTTTTTAAGATATCAAAATATAAAAAGATAAAAAGTATGATTGAATACGCCCAAAGAACAATGACATTAAACCAAAAGGTATTTATAAGTTTTCCAAAAAAATATTTTTTTGGTGCATAAAAATGAGTTCTAAGTGTTATTGATTTTGTTTTAGCTGGAAGTAAATAAATTGGATTTATTTTCTGCATCACATTGTTATCAGCCAAAACTATCAACTTCTTTTTAAGCATCGAATTAGTTAATATTTCGTTCAGATTATTGTTGTAGTAATTACTTCTAAGTGTTCGAAGTATTTCTGGATTTTTATTATCCATTTCAGCATATATTACTTCTTTTTGTAATGAAATTCCCACAAAGGTTATGCTATAAAACGAATTCAACTTATCTAAATACATTTCAATTTCATCTGACAATGCAATATTAAAATTGTCCATACTTATTCTTTCAGGACTTAGAAAAAGAACAGCTTTATTTATTTTATTTTCTTTAACAAGTTCATTTTTTATGATTTCTAAATTTTTTATTATTAAAACAGTTTTTATTCCAAACGAGTTGGTTTTTGCATCTTTACATTCGTTTAACAAGTCTTTAAGTAACGGAATGTGATAAGATTGTTTATAGGAGCATACACTCTCTTTTTTCTCTAAATTATAAAATTTCTTTCCATATTCGTTGTTTACATAAGTATCGACTATTACACCTTCGTAACCCCAACGAGCAGGCATAAATTCTGCAATAAGCGGAACATTATTTTCGATGCCGCCTCCTATCATGTAATTTAACTTATCAAAGCTAAACATGGCTCCTCCCAATATAAGTTGAGGAATAATTAATAACGGTATAATAATATAAATGGTAACCGCCGAATTAAAAGATGAAGAAATAATAAGCCCTATGATATTAGCAATACATGAAATAGAAAACAGCATTATCCAAAACGACATGTTCATCCCTCGTAATTCTAACACATAATTTCCAACAACAACAAAAGTTAAAGTTTGTATGGCTGATAAAATAAATAACAAACTCGATTTTGAGGATAAATATGAAAATCTACTCAAATTCAAGAACTCTTCTCTTTTCCGAATCATTCTATCTTTAAATATTTCTTCAGCACTTACGGTTAGCCCAATAAACATGGCAACAATAACACTCATAAAAATATATGGAGCGATGTTTTCATTGTCTTTAAACGTATAGTCTCCTTTTTCAGGATTTGAAACATATCGAATAATAAATGATAAGAAAAACGCTAAAACTGGTGCTTCAAATAAATTTATCAGCAAATACTGTTTGTTACTAATTTTTGACAAAAAATCTCTTTTAAAAAAAACTAAAAACTGTTGTAGTCTATTTCTTAAACTTAACGATTTTGGAGGAGGACTATCAACAGTTTCAATGGGTTCTATTTTTATGTTCTCTTTATAAATATCAGACCACCGTTCAGGTTTTATTTTCCTTACTTCTGATAAATTTCCATATTCATCTACCTCCTTAGATTCGATAACATTAAACATGGTTTCTGGATTTACTGTGCCACAAAAAGTACACTCTCCAGCTTCGCTGTTAATTTGCTGGTCAATTTTTTTAAAGTACGATACCGCTTCAACCGGATTGCCATAATACACTTGATAACCGCCTGTGTCTAACAAAATAATTTTATCAAACATTTTGTAAATATCTGATGAAGGTTGGTGGATAACCACAAATATTAATTTTCCTCTAAAGGCTAACTCACGTAATAAATCCAACACATTTTCCGAATCTTTTGAAGAAAGTCCTGAAGTAGGTTCATCTAAAAACAAAATAGAAGGTTCTCGAATTAGCTCTAATGCAATATTTAAACGTTTACGTTGTCCTCCGCTTATGCTTTTATTCATTACATTACCGACTTTTAAATCTTTGGTATGAATTAAACCAAGGCTAGAAAGCACTGATGAAACTTTTGCTTTAATCTCGTCATTTGACAAGTGTTTAAAACACAACTGAGCATTAAAATATAAATTCTGAAAAACTGTTAATTCTTCAAACAATAAATCATCTTGAGGCACAAAACCAATAACACCTTCAAGTTTATCACTTTTATTATGGTGTAAGTTTTCGCCATTTATTAATACCTCTCCAGAAGATGGATTTTCAATTCCACTTAAAATGTTCAATAGTGTAGTTTTTCCTGCTCCACTCGACCCCATAATACCAACTAAATTTCCTTCACGTTCCACCACATTTACACCACGCAAACCAATGTTTCCGTTTATAAATTTATATTCAATGTTTTTTGCTTCAAACGAAATGGTAATATCATCAGAACGCTCAATAAAACGGCTAATAATTTCACTATAATAAATAGGTTTTCCAACGGGTAATCTTAAAACACTTCCGTTGGCTAACAAATAGATTCGGTTACTGGGTAAAATATTTCCATTAAGATACACTTGTATCTTTCCTATAAATCGAATAAAAAATAGGTTAACACTAGGAATTTGAAATATAAAGAGATTTCCGTTTAAATTTGGATAAACAATCTGTTTATACTCTTCGTTAACAATTTTTTCTCCAGTAATGTATAACGTGTTTTCTTTACTTTGATTTTCTAATTCGTTTGAAATTACAAATTTTTCAATAGCCTTATACTCATCAGCTTCAATTTTAAAAATTTTTGCAACCGTATCAATAATTTCAACCCGATTTTTCGAAAAAATTCGATCAGAATTAACTAGCTCAAATAAACGAACTAAAACAATAATTTTTTGCTCTTGAGTAAGTGATTTACTAATTCGTTTACAAATACCTAATGTTTTAACAGAATCGGTAACTGATGTAAGTTGGTCATTTTCTTTTCTTTTGTTTTCATTTAAAAACTCATCAAACAGCGTATAATATTCGTTAACCTTATCTTCGTTTAACTGTAGCATCAAGAAAGAACGGACGTAATCTTTTTTTACATCATTAATACCATCATCTTGTTTAGAAATGATGGCAAATAATTGCATTAACGCCTTTAAAATTTCCTCACTCATTTGCTAGCTGAATAGTTAATTTTCTTTCTTTAATATTTAATGTTATTATATTGCCTAACAACGAATTGTAATCGTGCACAACTTCTAAAATATCTTCATCATCAGAATATAGTGTCCATATAATTTTTTGATGAGGAATTTTTTTTATTTTTTTCATCATTTCTAATAAAAACTTTGAAGATGAAGTATTGAAATAATCTAATTCAAACTCAAAAATGGAGTTTTCTATAGGTTTTTTTTTGTATATTTTTATCCAATTTAATATTGGATTATAAAAAGTATAAGCATCTTCGGGAACTGAAATACCCTTGATTTTCATGATAGATTTTTGTAAATCAAAATCAATTAATGGAGTGAGCTCCGTTTGTTCTATGTAAATTTTTTCTAACATGAATTAATAATCCTTTAAAAAGAAATTGATTTGAATGGAACATCAACAATATCTGAGTATTCTTCACCTGCTTCTTCCATATCTTCATCATCTTCTTTAAAGTGCCATTCTACACTAACACCGCTAGTTTCTTCATGAATTTCCTCTAATAGCATAAGAATATCCAAAATTAATTTTGATGATGCTGTGTTAAAATAATCCATTTTAAAAATGGCTTTTGTGCTACTGCCAGGACTTGATTTGTATGTTCCCAACCATTCTAACAATGGGTTGTAAAACTGAGTTACATCTTCTGGTAATGATTTTCCACTAAACTCAAAAACATGAGTTTCTGGGTTTAAAATAACTTTTGGAGTTTCGTCTGTAGCTTCTATATTTATTAATTCCATGGCTTATAAAATTTTAGTCTCTGTTAATAACTGATTTTTGAATGAAGAAGGATGTTTTATCGTTCACTTTATCGAAATAATATTCAATTTTATTTCCTGTTTTTTTAACGATATCAATAAAGCCCAAACCTGCTCCTGCTTTTTCAGAAAGACGACTTTCCTTTATCATTCTTTTGTATTCTTCTTTAATTTCTTCTGGGTTTAGGGCATTGAATTTATCAATCATTGTTTTAATAAGTTCAATTTTTTCATTTGCAATAATATTACCAGTTGTAACTGTATAAACATTTTCATTGTTACTTATCATAAAGATTCCTCTACCAGGTAATTCTGGTTGACCGGTTAATTCATCATCAGCATGTTTGGCAACATTTTGTAAACATTCTACCATTACATGATAAACCCGTTTTTGTGTTGTTGGACTATCCGTTGAATCTTCAAAATTTTGCTCAGTCATTGACGAAAAAGCTTTGGTAATGGTTTGAGTTATTTCACCTTCGTAAACTAACATTATTTTTTGGTCGCGGATTGTTCGATGAAATTTGCTAACAAAATCCATGTAATTGGCTCCAATTTTAATTATTGTTTCTTCCATAATTATAAAGTATAGTATTAAATATTTAATTATTTTTTTAGCAATTAGTTTCAATCGATTTTATAAGGATGCTGTCTTCCTTAATACCATAAGACAATAATTGTCCTTTAAGTTCTCTAAAGGTGTTTTTATAAAAATTAAGCTTCTGAGTATAATTTTCATTTGGATTAAGGGATTCATTCAAACAACTTAAAACCATACCTTTAGCTTCTTTTAAATTTTTTCCGTATCCTGAAATATTATAATCTTTTGCTTTAACAATCCAATGATTACTTTCTGTATCGTAAAAACTATCTATTTCTATTTTTAAGTATAACTTAGTCATAACTAGAATTTTATTCCAATCATTAATACATCATCAATTTGTTTTAATTCGCCTTTCCATTCATCAAAACTTTGTTCGAATATATTTCTCAATTCTTCCATTGGTTTTTCTTGATTTTCTGTGATAATTTGCCTAATTCTTTTAGGCCCGAATTTTAATTTTTCAGGACCACCAAATTGGTCAGGAAGTCCATCCGAGAAAAAAACGATAGTATCATTTTCACTAATATTCACCACATGGTCTTTAAAGTTGTTTTCACCATTGTATTGCATTCCTCCGATAGGAAATTTACATCCTTTGTATTCAATCAACTCTCCATTGGCTAAATGATACAAAGGTCTATGAGCTCCAGAAAATAGAACTTCGTTCGTACGTTTATCAATTCTACACAACGCCACATCCATACCATCTGCAGCTTTGTTTTCGGGATTATTTTGTTTTAGGGTTTTAACAACACCATAATGCAATTGATTTAATATTTCGGCAGGGGTTTTATCTCTACCTTCATTATTTACCACATCGTTTAAGAGTAAATCTCCGATAAGCGACATCATTGCTCCTGGCACACCATGTCCAGTACAATCAACAGCAGCAATATAAACATAAGATCCTTTGTCGTATGCCCAAGGAAAATCTCCACTTACTACATCTTTTGGTTTATAAAAAATGAAATAATTTCCCAATAGCTCATCTAACATTCTCTTATTAGGAATGATGGCTTGTTGAATACGTCTAGCATAGTTTATACTATCCATTATTTTTGTATTCTGTTCTTCAACCAATAATTTGGTTTTTTGAAGCTCCTCTTTAAGTTCTCTTTCTCTCCAAGTTGCTGTTATTAAATGAGCATTTGTTTCGGTTAGTTCTAAAATATTTAACCCTTGTAGTTCACTAACTTTTTTTAAATCATTGTATTTTATAAATGATTCAACATGTCTTTTAAGTATTATTTCAATATTTGCTTTTAATTGAAACTCATCAAATGGTTTTTTTAAATATGCAATAGGATTTGTTTTTTTGACATTGGCATATGTAGCTTCATCATCGCATGATGTTAAATAAATAACTGCAACATCACTTTCTTCTCTAATCTTCTCAACTACTTGGACTCCTGTTAAATCTCCTTTTAGTCGGATATCAACGAAAAGTAAATCTGGTTTAAACTCATTAAACGATAAAATAGCATCATTACCTTGCGAACAAATATCAATTACCTCGTGACCTAGTGTGATTAATATTCGTTTTAAATGTAACGCAATTACATGTTCATCCTCAACTAGTAGTACTTTACTCATTTTATTCTTTTTTTATAAATTCTTGTTTTGGAATCATAGGTTTCAAATAATTCTTTACTGGCTTCTGGTAACATGTCGTAATATCCAATTATAAAATAGCCATCGTCTTTTAAGCTCTTATGAAAAAGATTCAACACCTTTATTTTTAATTTATCATCAAAATATATCATCACATTTCTGCAAAAAATTATATCGAACTGTTGATCCATTTTATCTTGAGCCAGATTGTGTTGTTTAAAATCAATGTGTTTTTTAAAATCATCTTTCACTTTGGCATAATGCTCATCAACCAAAAAACTTTCGTTAACATTTGCACTATTCAAATATGTTTCGAACGATTTTTTATACTTATTCATTAAAATATTTGGGTACTTACCCTCAATCGCTTGTGCTAAAACTTTAGAGCTTAAATCAGTTGCTAGAGTTTTTGTTTTCTTTAACATCCCTAATTCGTTTAATACTATTGCTGTGGTATAAACCTCTTCCCCAGATGAACAGCCTGCATGCCACATATTTAAACTTAAACTAGTTTTATATGTTGGTAATACTTCATTTTTTAATTGAATCCATATCTCAGGGTTTCTAAAAAGTTCCGTTAGGTTAACAGTTAAATCATCAATACATCCTAGAAAAAACTCTCTATCTTTCAAAATTTTAGACCACAAACCAAGTGTTGAACTCAATTGTTTTCTCATAATTAGTCTTGCAAAACCTCTTTTCAATGATTTTGGCTCATAATTCGTAAAATCCAATGCGTACCTATTTTTTATAGCACTTGTTAATGAATTTAATTCCTCATCTGATATTTCTATTTTAGAATTGTCCATTAAGGTGTTTTAATTGAGCAATTAATTTTTCATCTTGAGCTAGATTCTTTACACCTTCGAAATATTTATCATCTAATAACCAGATAAATTCGGGGGTTATATTCAAACCTAAAGTAAAAAATTCTGATTTAAAATACAATAAGTAATTACCACATCGATTAGCTGAACGAACAATTTGTTCAAATCCTTTAGATATGGTAATAGACAATCTTGGAATATCGCCATGCATTTTGTATTTGAAAAAATTTGAGAATTGAGTTATAACAGATGCTACAATGATGTTATCCATTTCTAACAAAATAGCCTCTCCCATTTCTTTTAAATTAGCTTGATTATTTCTTATGGATTCAGGCAGACATACTTTAAGCAGTTTATTTACTTCACTTTCTGAAAAAATTAAGTAGCATATTCCTTTTAATTCGCCTAAAATTTCCGTCGAAAGGACGTATAAAGTTTCATTTTCATTTTTGTTAGATACATTATTAATGTTTTCTAAATCTTCAACTTTAAAATCTAACCCTCTGATTATTACTTTATCGTGTGTAAAAAAAGCAACAGAATCTGCTGCTTTGCCTAATCCAACATTTATTATTTCTTTGGCTATATCAAATTCTATATCACTATAAATCATCTTAAATCAAGTTTTTTTCTTTATAAATTGTATTAATAATATTAGCTATATCTAGCACTAGACATATATTTCCATTTCCAAGTATTGTAGCACCACTTATTATTTCCACTTTATCAATTGGATTTTGTAATGTTTTTTCTACAATTTCTTTTTGTTGTAATAATTTATCTACAACAAATCCAACGTACTTATTGCCATAAGAAGCTACCAGTACATCTAATTTTTCATCTGAATTTAAATTGTCGTAGGTATTGTGTAGTGAGCCTTCATTAGCTAAATCTGCTAATCCCGAGATTTCATACAAATCATTCAAAAATATAATCGAAATTGTTTTTCCTAAGTAATTAGCCATTAAACCATTACTTACTTTATGAATGTTGTTTTTGGTTAGAGAAATTACCGCTTCGGTGTAAGAAAGAGCAACGGCATAGGTTTGTTTATTTAATTCAAACAACAAAGCTCCCTTAACAGCCATAGAAGAGGGAAGAGATAACCTAATGGTGGTTCCTTCGCCAATTTTTGTAAGCACATCAATTTTACCACCAATTGATTCGGTTGCTTTTTTTACCACATCCATCCCAACACCTCTACCAGATACTTCAGTTATTTGGGCTGCATTAGAGAATCCTGGCTCAAAAATCAACATTAACAATTCGTCTTTTGAAGCTCTTGCAGCATATTCTTTGGTAATTATTCCTTTTTCGAGAGCTTTTTTTGCAATTACATTATGATCTATTCCATGCCCATCGTCAGAAACTTCTATAATAACTGTATCTTTTTCATTTTTGGCTTTTAAAGTAACCATTCCAGCTTTGGACTTTCCTGTTGCTATTCTTACTTGTTCTTTTTCAATACCATGGCTAACTGAATTCCTAACTAAATGAACCAATGAATCGGACATTATTTTAAGAATGTTTCTGTCTATTTCTATTTCTGTTCCTTCTAGTTTCAGGTCAACCTCTTTTTTTTCGATTGCAGCAACATCCCTAATGATTCTATTAAATTTTTTAAATAAAAATCCAATTTGAATCAATCGAACATCCATTACACCATATTGCAAGTCTGAGGTAATTCGTTGAAGTCTTGCAAAGTTGCTACTTCCATCTCCTTGCTCAACACTTTTAGCTATTAAACTGTCTCTTTCAATAATCAATTCACCAACCAAATTCATTAAATCGTCTAGTTTTCTTACCGGAACTTGGACTAAATCAGAGAATGTTATTTTTGGTTTATCGTCTTCCTCTTCTTCATGTTCAATCAATTCTTCTTCAACATCTTCAATTTCAGGTTTTTCAGGATTAAAATCTTCTTTAATTATTGGATGTTCTTCCTTTTTTTGTTCATTTTTAGCATTTTTCAAAAAAACGGATAGTTTGGTTCTGATGCCTTTGTAGTTAACTTTTTCGCCAGTTTTTAAGGCTTCAATAAGTTCGCCTAATTTATCGTTAGCTTTAAATAATGAATTGAACAAATCGTTGTCTAAAACTATACTCCCTTCTTTTACTTCACTAAAAATATCTTCCATTACATGACCTAAGTCTGCAATATCTTCGAAACCCATACCCATAGCGTTACCTTTTAGGGTATGTGTTATTCTAAAAATAGCATCTATGGCTTTTTTATCAGCTGTATTTTTTTCAAGACTTGTAAAGAGGTTATTTAACTCTTCATAATTTTCTTGAGCCTCTGCCAAAAACATTTCTCTGTATTCTTCCTCTTTTGATTCCATTTTCTAGTTCATTTTTTTATGATAAACAACTAACAATAAAACCGCCCATTTCGTGAATTGAAACAACACTGTTTACAAATCCTCTATCTGCTACTTCTTTTGGCATTCCATATACTGCACAAGTTTCTTTGTTTTGTGCTATGGTATAACCTCCATATTTCTTTATTTCTTGCAATCCATCAGCACCATCTTTACCCATTCCTGTTAACACTACTCCAATAGAACGCCCTTTATAAACCGTTGCAACGGATAGCATTAATGCATTTACTGAAGGGTTGTTAAACTCCTTGTATTGAGTTGGAGTAAATCCAATTACTGGCCTGTTCACTTCATCTCTTTCAATAATCATATTACTGCCTCCTGGTGCTATGTATATCTTTCCTTTTATTAAAACATCACCTTTTTTACCCACTACCACTTTTAGTGGTGTTATCACATCTAATCTGTTCACAAAGCTGGGAACAAAATTTTCGGGCATGTGTTGAGCTATTAAAACAGGTATTGGAAGATTTGCTGGCAATTTTGTTATCACTCTTTCTATAGCTGTTGGACCTCCTGTAGATGAACCTATTACAATTACATCATAATTAACAGTGCTATCAAATGTGTGTTCATTTTGATTAAGTTTAATTTTAGTTTTGTTTACATTAAAATATTTTTTATTAGAGTGTGCTGCTATTCTAACTTTAGCAACTATCTCTTTTGAAATATCCCTAACCTTTGCTTTATTACTTTCGGGCTTGTTTAAATAATCAAACGCACCTAATTCCAAGGCATCCATTATTGGGTTAAGGTTGGTGTTACCCATAGCACTTAAAATTACAATTGGAATATCCTTTTTACTAAGTATATTTTTAACTGCATAAAGTCCATCAAATTCTCCCATGGTCATGTCCAATAACAACACATCTGGAGTTAAACTTAATGTCTTTTCAACAGCATCCTTTCCGTCCTCAGCTGTTCCAATTACTGTCATTCCTTGTTCTGAATTAATAATATCAGAAATAATTAACCGCATTAAACCAGAATCATCCGCAACAACAACCTTAATGTCTTCTCCCATTAACTACTATTATTTTCCGAAGGCTTTGTTTACTGATGCCAATAATTGTTCACTCGTAAATGGTTTTACAATATAATCCTCAGCACCAATTGACATTCCTTCTTGAATTACTGATTCTTGCCCAACAGCACTAATCATGATTACTTTCGATTTTAGCTTTTCTTCACCTTTTAAAACCCTAAGAATATCTGTACCTATCATATCGGGTAAAATATTATCGAGTGTTATTAAATCTGGGTTCAATTCCATAGCTTGATCGATTGCTGACTCACCATTTGCTGCCTCGCCTACTATTTCATAGTTACCACCTGACAATGCGTCTTTAATTAATGTTCTCATATACATAGAGTCATCAACTACCAAAACTGTTTTGTTCATTTATTTTAGTTTTAATTTAGATTTACCATTTTGTTTAACCCTTCTGCTTCCATCATTTTTACCATATCCACCATAATAATCATTCGTTCACCTGATTTTACAATGCCTTTTATACAATTCGAATCTAAATTTGAATATTGTAAAACTGTTGATGTGTTATCAATTTCACTCTCGCTAACTGTTAACGTATTTGGAACTTCTTTTACCAAAATCCCTATCTTAAATTCTTCACTTTCTACAACTAGAGTATATTGGGAAGTAACATCTTCGGAACTTCTCATTAAACCAAATTTATATTCTAGGTCAACAATGGCAATAATGTTTCCTCTAATATTAGCAACCCCTTTTATGTAATCAGGGGTTTGAGGAATTTTTGCTATACCCGGAGTTAACACCACTTCTTTTATTTGATCAATTTGAAGTGCATACTCTTCTTTTCCTAGTTTAAAAATGATTAATTGAACCAATTTGCCTTTATCGTTTTTTGCAACTTCTAAAGCAGCCTGACGTTTGACTTCGCTCAGGGTAAGTTCTTCTATTTTGTTTTGTTCTGTCATAATTACATTTTAAAACATGCCCCTAATTATTTTAATTTAAACTTTTGAACTCCTTCTTGAAGTTGAGTAGCAATACTTGCAAGCTCTCTGCTGGTAGAATTTACCTCATCCATACCTTGACTTAAATCTTTTGAAGAAGTAGCAATTTGTTCTGCTCCAGCTGCTGACTCTTCAGCTACTACTACTATTTTTTCGATATTCTTAACAGCTTCATTTATTGTTACTTTTTGCTGTTCAGTTGATGATTGAATATCTTTAGACATTTGAACTGAATCGGTAGTAGATTTCTCAATACTTACAAAAACAACCTCCGCTTCTTTTGATGCTTGATTTCCACTTTTCACGCTACTATCCATACTGTCGATTGCTTTTCCAGCTTGATTGATGTCTTTTTGTACTTCAGAAATTACTCTTTCAATATCAACCGCTGATTTTCTTGAATCTTCGGCTAATTTTCGAATTTCTTCTGCAACAACAGCAAACCCTCTTCCTGCATCACCAGCTCTAGCAGCTTCAATTGCAGCATTTAAGGCGAGTAAATTTGTTTGTGCAGCTATGTCTGTAATCACATTAAGTGTTCTTCCTATTGCTTCTGATCTTTCAGCCAATACTTTAATTGAGTGAGATGTAACAGTTGCAGATTCTTGAATTTCTCTCATGTTCTCAACCACCTTACGAACAGTAATCAAACCTTCATTCGCACTTTTCTGACCATTTTCAGCAGCAACATTAATTCCATCAGCTTTTTTACCCATATCATTAGCAGAATTCATCACTCCTTCCATTAATTTTGATGTTTCATCTGTTTGAACTGCTTGTTGTTGTGCTCCTTCAGCCATTTGTTGAATTGCAGAAGCCACTTCTTGAGTTGTTTTTTGCATTTCATCGGCTTTAGTTAACAATTCTTCGGAAGAAGATCCAACAATATGAGATATGTCGGCTATGTTTCCTAATACTGTATTCAAATTTTCTCTCAGACTTACTAAATCATTAATAACATTTTGAACATTTGCATCGTATTCAATTCCTTCTACTTTTAAGTCAGCGGTTAAATTTCCAACGGATAGTTCTTTGATATAGTCAATAATTTTTTCGAAAGCTAATTCATTAGATTTTTGAGTATGAATATTTGCTGCAATATTGATTATTCTAACCAATCGACCTCCATTATCATGAATAGGCGTATATGATGCCTGAACCCAAACATCTTTACCTAATTTTGAGACACACTTCACTTGTCCATTTTTAGAAGAGCCTCCTTCAACCTCTCTCCATAAATCAAGATAAGCATGAGATGTTCTATATTTCTCCTCTATAAAAAAATCATGAGATTTATTAAGTATTTCACGTTCATTGCTAAAACCTAAAGCTGCACAAAAATTATCATTTGCTTTTACTAGTTTTCCATTCTCATCATATTCGCTCAATAAAAATGAGCCATTAATAGCTCCAATTAAACCATTTGCATATCTAAGAGCTTCAACTTGTGCAGTTTTTTCATAACGTATTCCAATGTAAGATTCAGGTTTCCCATCTTCTCCTAAAATTGGGCTAATTAATGCATCTACATGATATGAAGACCCATCTTTACAGCGATTTTCAACCTCACCTCTCCAAACATTTCCTTTACCAATGGTTGCCCACATCTCCTTAAAAGCTTCTTTAGGCATGTTCGGATGTCTTACCATATTTTGGTTTTGACCCATACATTCTTCTCGGGTGTAGCCAGCTACTTCACAAAACAAATCATTAACATAAGTAATGTATCCTTTTCTATCGGTCATAGATACGATACAGGCTTTATCCACTACATTGTTTCGAACTAAATCAATTTTACGTTCCTTGGTTAAGGTTTGAAGTTGTTTTTCTAATTTGTCAATAATGTCAGGAGAATTTTTATCGATTATTACTGATGAATTTGTTTCCATATTTACTGGTTTTTCGTTGGTTTGATTTGTATTGTTACCGTTGTTGTTAAAATTTTTTCCTAAAGCCATAGTATTATTGTTTAATTAATTTTCGAGTATTTTAAGTATTTCATTGGTTACATTCAAATAATCATGAGCACTTGTAGAAGTGGGAGCATATTCTATCACACTTTGTGCAAATGATGGAGCTTCGGCAGCTTTTACATTTTGTCGGATATAGTTATTAAAAACATTTACTCCATAATCGTTGTTTACTATTTGTAATATTTCGTTGGTCAATTGCCGTCTTTCATCCACCAAAACAGCTAAAACTCCCAACACATATAAACTAGGGTTATATTCATTTTTTAAATCTACAATTGTTTGAAGTATTTGATTTAAGCCTTGAAGGCTTAGCACATCCATTTGCATGGGAATTATAACTGCATCGGAACCAATTAATGCGTTTATGGTTAAATAGGATGCTGATGGAGGGCAATCTACCAAAACAAAATCATAATTATCTTTTATTGTTGCAATGGTTTCTTTAAATAAGGTAAAAGGATATTCACGTTTGATAAATTCAAATTCGTAGTCGATGAGTTCATTTGTTGAAGGAATGATTTCAATTCCGTTGATAGAATAGATATCACTTTCAATTATTTTTTTTTCCAACAGTACTTCCCCTAAAATACAACCTTCGGTGGATATACCAAAAGAATAACTCAGGTTAGCCTGAGGGTCTAAATCTATAAGTAGTATTTTTTTTCCTTTTAAAGATAAGGCTTTGCCAATATTTATAGTGGACGTAGTTTTTCCCGTACCACCTTTTTTATTGACTATTGAAATTACCATCTACTTTATTCATTTATAAGTAGATAAAAGTATAAATGAATAGCAAACTGTTCAATCGTATATAACTACTAATTTACATAGGTATTAATCTTTTGTTTGCATAGGTTTTTACACCTAAGTAACACATAGATAATGGTGGGTGGATATTGAATTATATAGTATTAGTAGGCACTTCTACAATAATTTGTGTACCTATTTTCTGATTGGAATCAATTAAAAATGAACCTTCCAAAAGATTGGTTCTTTGTTTCATGTTTCTTAATCCTTGCCCTTCTTCAATCTTAGTTAAATCAAATCCAATTCCATTGTCGGTAATAATTAGTTTTAGAAAATCAGCAGACTCTTGAATAAATTCGACATGAATTAGACTTGCTTTTGAATGTTTAATAGCGTTGTTCAATGCTTCCTGAAAAACCCTATACATTCCAATTTCAATATTTTCGTTAAACCTACTAGATTTACATTTGTAGTTTAAAGTAATTTTTATGGCATTAATTTCGTTTAAATTTTTTATCGTCTTTAAGACTACTGAGTTTAATCCATAATCTTTTAAAATACTTGGCATTAATTCAAAAGAAATGGTTCTGAGTTCTTTTGTTAATCCGTCTGTTTGATCTATTACATGCTGTATATTTTTTCTATCTGTTTCGTTCATATTTATATTCTTCAACAAAGCCATTAATGAATACTTCGTTGCCGTAATAGATTGCCCGATACCATCATGTAAATCTTTTGAAATTCGTTCTCTTTCTTTTTCTTGAAGATACACCATCTTTTTTTCAAAATCTCTTTTTTCGGTTACATCTCTTCCTATCGATGCAAAGTGGGATATTTTTTTATTTCTATCACGTAATGGAACTATTATTTCTTGAGCTATATATGCAGTGCCATCTTTTCTTTTATTTACGAATTCTCCTTTAAAAATTTTACCAGCCAAAATTTGTTTCCACATGTCTTGATAAAAAGAAACTGGTTGAAAACCTGATTTTAAAATTCTTGGCGTTTTTCCGTAAACTTCTTTTTCAGTACATCCTATAAATTTTAACATTTTAGGGTTTAGGTATTCAATTTTACCTTCAACATTAGTTATCAAAATATGATCTTCGGCTTGTTTAATTACTTCAATTAATCTACTCTCTTTTTCTTGTGCTTCTATTCTGTTCTTAATTTCAAGGTGTAAGTCATTGTTTCTTGTAATCAATTCGAGGGTTCTTTCTTGAACCAATAGATCTAAATTATTGTTTAAAAGCTCTAACCGTTGTTGGTTTAACTTTAGTTTCTCCTCTGCTTTATGTTTATAGAGAGCTATAGAAATGTTAATCTCCAGTTCTCTTTCTTCAAATGGTTTTATTATATATGCGTAAGGTTCTGTTATTTGAGCTCTTTGATAAATTTCTTTTGATGAGTATGCAGTTAAAAAGATGAGTGGGATGTTATAATTTTCTTTAATAATCTTCGCTGTTTCTATTCCATCCATTTTACCTGATAGCATGATATCCATTAAAATTAAATTAGGTTGATTCAATTTAATTTTTTCTAAAGCCTCCTCTCCTGATGAAGCAATGCCTACAACATCGTAACCCAACAGAGCTAACTTATTACTCAAGTTCTGAGAAACTATAAATTCGTCTTCGGTTATAAAAATTTTAATTTTTTGCATACTTGTGTTTCTTGGTGTCTTTAAAAATTATTTCATAGTGTGTGCCATCAGTTGGAATTTTTTTAATAGTTCCTTGTAACTGAGCAGTTAACCCCATAACCAATTGCATCCCTAATGTTTTAGTTTTAGTAATGTCCATTTCATCAGAAAAACCTTTCCCATTATCAGAAATTACCAACAGATAATTTTCACTATCTAATTTGCTAAGACGAAGAAATATGTTACCAATTTCTTTTTCTTTAAAGGCATACTTTAATGAATTTGTTATCAACTCCATGATAATCATTCCACAGCTGGTTGCGGTATCTATGGTGAATTCTAAATCTTCGATATCACAATTAATATTTATATAACTAGTGTTGTAAGAATTGACTATGTAATACACTAATGAATCGATATAATTTTTAATATTAATGTGACTGAAATTGTTTGATTTATACAACGTTTCATGAATTAACGCCATAGATTTTATTCTGTGTCCGGTTTCATTTAATAAGTTAATGGATTCTTTATTTTCTAAAGTTTCTTTTTGAAGACTTAATAAACTTGATACCACTTGAAGATTATTTTTTACACGATGTGTAATTTCATTTAACAATACTTCTTTTTCGTGTAATGAATTTTTAATTTGTTCTTCAATGATTGATTTTTCTTTTATTTCTTTATTAAGTTTTTCAACAGTGTTGTTTAGCTCATCTGTTCTTTCTACTACAAGTAGTTCTAAATCTAAACTTAATTTTAAATAATCTGCTTGGGTATTTTTTAATTCTGTAATATCTGCCGCATAAATATTGATGTATTGGTATTGTAAAATGTTAGAAACAAACAATAAATAATGTTTATGATCAATTTTAAATTCTATTTCATCATTTCTTTTTTCTTTGCTAATAATTCCTTTTAAGGCTTTAACAATTATTAAATTAGTAATAAATTGATTTTCGCCAATTTTAGCAAGTAATTTATTTCCAGGGTTATTATAATACAATACTTTAAAGTCGTAATCTACTCTAATAACAGGATTAGGGTTTTCTGCTGGAATTATTTCAAATGCTTTTTTTTCTATTTCTATTTCTAGTAATGAAGTAGTATCGATAACAGAGCCTTCATAATAAAGTGGTTTTCCATTTTCCGATTTCATCAAAATAACATTTTCAAGTATTCTAACCCTTTTGTTGTTTGATTTTAATACCACAAAATTTTCGAATGATTTTAATTCCCCCCCATTTTCATTTAATATACCAAAAAAATCAATTTCCCTATCGTATATTTCTTTAGTTTCTTTTCCAATAATATCATTTTGACTACTGCACCCTAAGATTTTTGCTAATGCATCGTTAGCTTCTAATATTTTTAAATCGAGGCTTATTCTATAAATTCCGGAAAGATTATTTTCGAACAATGAACGGTATCTGTTTTCACTTTCTATCAAGCTTTGTTCAATTAGTTTTTTCTGAGAAACATCAAGGGTATATCCTGCAATTCTAGCTACTTTATTGTTTTCGTATATTGGAAAAGTACTGTTTTGTAACCATTTAATTCTTCCATCAGGCATCAGTAGCCTAAATTCCAGAGTTACCCCTTCATTTCTTAATTGCTGATATTCCTTAATTACTCGTTCCTTGTCTTCGGGGTGTATTAATTCCTGCCAACTTTCTTCGTCATTGTAAAGCGATTGGCAGGTTTTTTCATAAATATCTTCGTAAGCAGGGCTAATGTAAATCAGTTTTTTAGTTTCAAAATCAATAATTTCAAAAACTTCCTTTATGGTTTCAGCCAATTCTCTAAATC
The DNA here is from genome assembly GCA_964371285.1 of uncultured Vicingus sp. Classification (GTDB taxonomy): domain Bacteria; phylum Bacteroidota; class Bacteroidia; order Flavobacteriales_E; family Vicingaceae; genus Vicingus. Next base: position 19,448 of record CAYJMI010000041.1, read on the forward strand.
TACTTTCACTTTGTTTTAAAGCTTCTTGATTTATTTTTCGCAGTATAATAATACCCAATGTATTAGCTATTGTTTTTAACACATCTATTTCTCGTTCGTCTTTTGGATGATGTTTTTGAAGATAAACACTTAAAACTCCCAATACTTTATCTTTGTTTTTTATAGGAACATTATAATTACCAATATTTTGTTTTGCAATTAAATCTACCTCGTATTGATTTTCGTTACAACACGCAAATTGTACTTCTTTTGTTTCAAAAGAAATACCACACATACAAAATCCTTTTTTAACAAATTGACATTTAATAAAATGTTCTTCTTCAAAATTCACATGAGATGTTAACTCCAAAGTGTTTTCATCTTTTATTGTAAAGATTGCGGCTTTTGATAAATTTTTAAAAAATGGCAATGATAATATAAGTGCTAGGGCTTCATCTAGAAAGTTTTTAAGAGGTTTATCTTCTAGGGTCATTGACAACATTGTATTCAAAGCACTCCTCACTTTTCTATCGTCTTCTTTTTGGTTTTCAAAAGCTAACTTTTCGGTAATGTTTTGAGCCAATCCCAACATTACTTCTTTACCTGCATATATTATTTTTTTTACTTTAATTTCAATCGGGTAAATCGAGCCATCTTTTCTAATATGAGATGTTCTAAAATTTAATGTTTCATTAAATTTTAGAGTCGATACTTTTTCTTTGGTTTCTTTAACATGCCCTTTATTATTAGCGATATCAAACACGGTCATTTCCTTTAGTTCGGCTTCAGAATATCCTAATTCATTTAATACTGTCGAATTGACACTAATAATTTTAAATGAATTAAAATCAACCAAATAAACTTCATCAATAGAGTTTATGTAAAGTTCTTTAAAATTTTTTTCGCTTTGTTTTAGTGCTAATTCAGCTATTTTAGTAGAAGTTATATCTTGTACTGTTCCTAATGAAGAAATAGGTTCCCCTTCCGAATTAAAAAAAGTTTCACAACTTTCTTTTACATACTTAACTCTACCATCGTTAAACAATAATCGATGTTCTATAATATAAGGATTTTTATTTATTAGAGAATCTGTGTATGCTTTATCAACTATTTTTTTGTCATCAGGATGTATTAATGATAAAAAAGTATCATAAGAAGCCCCAAATATAGAAGGGTCTACTTCAAATATTCGAAATGTTTCGTCCGACCATTTTAATTCACCTGTAATTATATTCAAATCCCAATGCCCAACATGAGCTATTCGTTGAGCTTCATTTAAAAAATACTTGTCTTTTTTTATTTTTTGCTCAATACCAAATTTAAATAAGGCAATTTCTATACTTATTTTTATTTCTTTTATATCGAAAGGCTTAATAATATAGCCATAAACACCTTCAATTTTTGCCTTTTCAAAAATTTTTTCATTGGTGCTGGCAGTAATAAAAATTACGGGTATCTGATATTTTTTACAAATAATTTCTGTGGCTTCTATTCCAGTCATTTCTCCTTTAAGAAAAATGTCCATTAAAATAATATCTGGTAATCCTTCCTCTAATAATTCTAGTGCTTGTTCGGCAGAAGTTGATACACCACTAACAGTATAACCTAAGGCTTGTAAATTATCGGTTAATGTCATTGAGGTAATAACCTGATCCTCACAAATTAAAATCTTTATTTTTCTATCCATTTATTAGTAGTTGATATATGGTTCCTAGAGTTGGTTCTGAAGTTATTTTTAGCTCTGCATCAATTTGTAGACTTAAATTTTTAATTAATCTTATGCCAACTGAATCGTAGTCAATACTTGTATCAAACCCACCACCATTATCACTAATAATTAGTTGGTATTGATTTAGCTTATTTTTAAATCCTTTTATGGTTAAAACACCTTCGGTAGTATTAACAAAAGCATATTTAAATGCGTTAGAAATTATTTCGCTAATAATTAATGATAATGGAATTGAAACATCAAAATTAAAATTTACATTTTCAATTTCGTTTTTAATAATTATTTTTTTATCAACTCTATAGAAAATGGAGTTTAAGTAAGTAATTAAATTTTCTATATATTCTTTATAATTTATAGAAGCATAATCTTCAGTTCTATATAGTCCTTCATGAAGTAGTCCAATGGTTTTAATTCGAATTTTACTATCCTCTAAGCTGGTTATCACTTCTTTATTTTGAGTTTTATTTTGTTGTAAATCAAGCAACCCCCATATTATTTGGAGATTATTTTTAACACGATGGTGTATTTCGTTTAAAAGAATTTCTTTTTCATTTAAAGCTTTTTTTAATATATTCTCAGTTGCTATTCTCTTAGTAATGTCTTGAAATACACCCTCTAAAAGTCCTTCATTTTTAAACAATTTAAACGATACTTCAAACCAAACTTCGCTACCATTAAGTTTTTTCATCTTTAAAATATAGTCTCTGATTTCACCTTTACTCAATATTTCTTTAAGCATGAGTTCTCTGTCTGCTGCATTCACATAATGTTGGGTTGATAATACTTTGTTTATAACCTCATTTCTGTTTTTATAGCCAAAAACTTTTACAGCTTCATTATTTATATTCATCACTTTTCCATCAATAAGCCTTGAAGTTATCATAGGAGCTATAGAGTTCTCATATAATTTTTGGTATCGTTTTTCGTTTAATAATCTCTGATAATCTATTCGAATATATTTTAGAAAAAGGTAAGAACAAGCTACAACCAATATTATTGAAATAACTCTGTTGGCGATAATGTGAAATTGAGGATCGGTACCTGGAGGTGAAATAAAGTAACCTACACAGATAAGCAACAAAGAAACTATAGAAAAGACATATAAAAATTTTGTTTGCCGTGAAAAAAACATTAAAAATATTGGTAATAAATACAGGGCTCCAATTGCTATGCCTAATGGAACTGTTATATCTAAAATAAAGATAAGTACCATCATAATAACAGATGGAACAAAATACATTTTTGTTGACTTGCAATTTTTTAACATAATTTTGGTTCAAGTTAGTATTTTATAACATTCCTTTAAATAGGTTAAAACACCTATTTAAAAAAAACATTTTGGTTGATTAATATTATTCTTAATAAAGATATTTTATAACTTAAACCTAACTAAATAACTTTAGACATATTCATCAAAAGCTTTCCTAATTATATGGTTTTTTAATTAAATAATAATAATAAAATTTTAACGTACAAATAGTTTCTTTAATTTAGAATCATTTTAAATAGTATCTTTATTTATGATAAATAAATTTTTTCTTTTCCTAATTTTAAGCTTATCAACTTGTTCAAGTTTTGCACAAAATTATTACATAGTTGACTCATTATCAATTAAACATTTATCAATTCTAATCTTCATTTTATTAATATCTATTTCAGTTATTATTTTTCAATTTGTCATTTTAAGAAAAAAAATAATCATTATAAACCAGCAAAAACAGATTATAAAAGAAAAAAATAGCCTGAACGACAAACTAAATGAAAAACACAGAGAGCATCTTATTATTCAAGAAACACTTTTAAAAGAGGTTCATCATCGAGTAAAAAACAACCTTCAAATAATTACTAGTTTGTTAGCACTTCAATCCAGTTTTGTTGAAGATGAAAAAACGAAAAGATTATTCCGTTACTCTCAGTATCGAATAAATTCAATGGCTATGGTGCACGAATTACTTTATCAATTGGATGATTTATCTAAAATAAAACTTGATTTATACATTCAAACACTTTCATCAAATTTAATAAAATCGATGAAAGGCTCAAATAATAACATCCAAATGAACTTAGACATACCTGAGTTATTTTTGAATATTGATACGGTAATTCCTTTAGGTTTATTAATAAATGAAATTTTAACCAACTCGTTGAAATATGGTTTGCAACATGATAATGAAGTGTTTTATGGAGTACTTTATATAAAAATAATACACTTAGAAAAAGACAATTATATTATGTATATTGGAGATAATGGCAATGGATTTAAAGATGAAACAAAATTTAGAGCTGCTAATTCTTTAGGTTTAATGCTCATTCACAACCTGACTCTCCAACTAAAAGGTACTATTGAGAAAGATAATAATTCGATAGGGACAAATTACATCATTACATTTAAGGAGAGTATAAAATCGCACAAAAATTATGAAGAAAATATTGATTGTTGAAGATGATTTTATTATTCAACTTTTTATAAAAAGGGTAATTTCATCTCTAAATTGTAAAATTGTTGGCACAACTAATACCAGCGATAATGTTCTTGATTTAATAGCAGAATTAAAACCCGATATTGTGTTCATGGACATTTCTATTGAAGGGAAAATGAATGGAATTGAACTTGCACAAAAAATTAATGAAACCTATAAGATTTCTGTAGTTTATTTAACAGGAAATTCAGACAAATCGACGATGGAAAAAGCTAAAGCAACTAACCCTTTGCATATCATTATAAAACCCATTGATGAAATATCCTTAGCAGAAAATTTCAAAATATTAGTTGAAAAATATGATTTATTGAGAAAGTAAGTAATTAGATTTTAAATTTTTACCAAATTATTTTGATAGGCGATTCTTACAATATCAGCTGTATTGTTTGCACCAATTTTTCTCATGCAATTTGTTCTATGGTTGTCAATGGTACGCTTACTTACAAATAATTTATTGGCAATTTCTTTGTTGCTCATACCTAATACAATTAATTCCAATACTTCCAATTCCCTTTCGGTAAGTTTTTCAATCTCATTGGCTGATTTATTTTGTTTCAGTATTTTTTTTGCAAAAACATCAGAAATTGAACTTCCATAATACATTTTATCGTTACTAATGGAATGAACAGCATTTATTATTTCATCATCATTAGAATCTTTAGTAATATACCCCATGGCACCAGCCTCTAAAGCATCAATAATGTAATCATCATCATTGTGCATTGAAATAATAAGCACTTTAACATTTGGGTGTTCTTCTTTTAACTTTTTTGTGAGTTGAATACCACTCATATTTGGCATTGAAACATCTGTTATTACCACATCAGGATGTAATTTTTTGACTAGTTCAATAGCTTTTTCTCCATCTTCTGTTTCACCCACAACATTAACTTCGTTATCCGTTTGAAAAAGCAACCTTATTCCAGCTCTTACAACTTTATGATCATCAACAATAAGTAATTTTATCTTTTTCATTTTAAGGCTTTAACCAAGTAATATTAATAATGCATTTAATTTTGTAACGATTATCAATTTATTTAAATTGATGATACCAAATTAATTAAACACTATTATCAGTTAAACATGATTTATATCTTAAATTATATAGGTATAAACACCTACGAATTTACGGGGCAATTTTATTTAATTTAATTTTTTTATTAATTTCTTTTAGGTCTGTTATTTTATGTGGTGAGATACTTAGTACTTCTGGATTGGAATTGTTTAAAAAAGTGATATATTCTAAATTGTGGTAAAGGTTAAAAAGTTCACTTTGATTTGGTCGTAAAAACAAAAAAGCCTTGAAAACATTGGTTTTCAAGGCTTTTTACTAACTTCTTGCGGTCTGGACGGGACTCGAACCCGCGACCCCCTGCGTGACAGGCAGGTATTCTAACCAACTGAACTACCAAACCGTTTTCCTTAAAAGGAGTGCAAATATACTTGTTTTTTTAACTTGCTTAAAATTTTTAGAAAAAATTACTGCATTTTTTTCCTTTTTATCAAATAGGCTAATAATATTTGATGAAATCCTTGGTTAATATCAACTTCTACAAATTCAATCCCGTATTGTAAACACTTTAATTTCAGTGAATTGGTTTGCGCAAGTATTTGCTCAACATAATTTTCTTTCACTTCGTTTGGGTGTAGTTTAATTTCCTCACCACTTTCCAAATCAATAAATTGATACGGTCTGTTTTCAAAATTAAAGTCAATTTCTTTGTCTTTGTCTACAGTATGAAATAATATTACTTCGTGTTTGTTGTGTTTTAAATGCTGCAGAGCCGAAAATAATTCGTCGTGACTACCCGTATTTTCCATCATATCGCTAAATACAATCACTAAAGAGCGTTTATGAATGCTATCTGCAATGGTATGTAGTGATTTTATCGCAAAAGTGCTTCTCTTTAAATTTGGTTCATTAATTAGCTTTTCTAATTCATTGTACAAAAATTTATGGTGTACAGTGCTCGACTTTGAAGGCGTATGTATATCTAACTTATCACTAAAAATACTTAAGCCAACAGCATCTCGCTGTTTTTTAAGCAGGGTCATTAAAGCTGCTGCAGCATAAATCGAAAACTTCAACTTATTAAAATTATCAGAATTATAATCTATTTCCGGAAAATACATCGAAGAAGAAGAATCAATCACTATTTGACACCTTAAATTGGTTTCTTCCTCGTACCGTTTCAAAAATAATTTATCGGTTCTTCCGTAAAGTTTCCAGTCAACATGTCTGGTAGATTCTCCATTGTTGTACAAACGATGTTCAGCAAATTCGACCGAAAAACCATGAAAAGGACTTTTATGCAGTCCTGTAATAAAACCTTCTACCACTTGTTTAGAAAGCAGTTCAAGTTTAGAATATTGCTGAATTTGATGTAAATCGAAATTAAAACTCATCTGTCAAATTTAGTTTTAAAATTAATAGTTTTCATTATTCATACGTTAAAAACTCTTGAAAAATCCATTTGTTATTTCTTTATTTATTCATTTCTTTGAAAGAAAATAAAAAATATGACAAATTCCGATTCAACAAAAACATCTGCATTAATTACTCTTATTTCTGTATTCTTTTTTTGGGGGTTTGTTGCTGCAAGCAATGATATTTTAATTCCTGTATTTAAAGAAAAATTAAATCTGGAGCAATGGCAATCTCAAATGATTTCGTTTGCATTTTACGTTGCCTATACCGCTGGTTCTATTATTTATTATTTCATTTCAAAAAGCTCTGGTGGCGATATTTTAAATCGACTGGGTTATAAAAACGGAATAGCATTAGGATTGGTTATTTCTGCTTGTGGAACACTATTGTTTATTCCTGCTGCTGATACATCTTCGTTTCCGTTAATGATTTCAGGATTATTTATTGTTGGCTTAGGTTTTTCCTTACAACAAACCGCCGCAAATCCTTTAGCTATTGTAATGGGAGACCCTCGAAAAGGCTCTCAACGACTAAGCTTGGCAGGTAGTGTAAATAATATTGGAACCACCATTGGTCCTATTTTAATAAGTTTTGCCATATTTGGATCTATATCTTCCAGAAGTACTTCTATAGCAAGTATTGAGGGCATTAAGATGCCTTATTTAATTTTGGGTGCAGCGTTTCTAATTGTTGCCGTATTTTTTAAATTTTCATCTATTCCAAATAAAATTCATTCGGTTAATGATGATGATAAATCTGACGTTCCTGTTGCTCCTGAACGAAAAAGTGCTTTAAAATATCCTCAATTAATTTTAGGTATGATTGCCATATTTGTATATGTTGGCGTTGAAGTATCGACAGCAAGTAATTTACCCGAATTTATGAAGCAACACGCAGGAATAAACACCAATCAGGTTGCTCCTTTCATTTCTTTATTTTGGGCGAGTTTAATGATAGGTCGTTGGACTTCCTCCGTGGGAGCATTTAATTTGAAAGGAGGAATAAAAACAATTTTTAATTTTTTAATGCCTTATTTGGCTTTTGGAGTTTTTTTAATGGTTAACAAAATTGCAAATCATGACATAACACCATTTTATATTTATGCCTTTGTAATAATAGTTTTAATCATTGCAGATATTTTAAGCAAAGGAAATCCTGCTAAACAATTATTTATTTTTTCTGGATTAGGCATAACAGCATTATTCATTGGAATGCTTTCGTCTGGAATGATAAGTGTTTACGCATTTATTAGCGTTGGATTATTTTGTAGCACGTTATGGCCTTGTATTTTTACTTTAGCAATTGCAGGTTTAGGAAAACATACTAATGAAGGTTCTAGCTTTTTAATTATGATGATTATGGGAGGAGGATTTATTAGTTTATTGCAAGGTGCATTGTCATCCGATAATATATTAGGAATTCAATGGAGTTATTTAGTTGGTGTTGCATGTTTTGCTTATCTAGCTTTTTATGCATGGAAAGTAACTTCAATTTTAAAATCACAAGGAATTGATTATAGTATAAAAACGAGTAGTAATGAAACTATTGAAAATTAGAAAACAAATACTGTCCAATAACTTTTATTTATTCACTATTTTTAAGAGCAGATAATTTTTTAAAATATTTACAAAGCTTTATTTTTCTTCTTTTTGCCGTAATTTCATTCCTTATTTTACACTATTTTTTAATTCGTACTAATATTTTTAACAATTAACATTAAATAGTTAAGATTTATCGAAAATATTATTCTGTTGTTTTAAAGTTTTTTTTGTTTATTTGCATTAATTAAATTCGTTTAAAAAAAATATATAATGGTAAAGAGCATTTTTAACTTCCGAAATCAAATCATAGCGATTGCTACCATCGCTTTAATATCTTATGGATGTGGTGGAGAATCTACTACAAATGAGGGAGAGGACACTCAAGAACAAGAAACTGACCCTAAACAATCGCAATTAATGGAAATTGATGGAAAAGTTTTTAGTATTCCTTCTCCAATTCAAACAGCTGCATTGATAAAAAATTCAGGGACAAACTACAACAAGGCAATTTTAAATGTTCCTTCAAATGTAACAAAGTACTCTACTAACTTTAAAAAAGCTATTAACCTTGGCGTTTATGGTGCTGATTTAGGTTATGTTACTTTATACGAGCAAACACAAGATGCTATTTCTTTTTTAACAGCAATTAAATCAATTGGTGATGATTTAGGGGTGAGCAGTGCTTTTGACATGGAATTGGTTCAACGTTTCGAAAAAAACATCGGAAACCAAGATTCCATTCTTTCTTTGGTATCTGACGCTTACAAATCGAGTGATCGTTATTTAAAAAACACACAACAAAACGATATAGGTGGTTTAATCCTAGCC
>CAYJMI010000042.1:0-27788 GCA_964371285.1 uncultured Vicingus sp.
GAGAAGTACGTAACAAAAAAGACACATCAACCATGGCTTGTTTTGCAAGCAGTTCAATTGCTTTTGGGTTAATTTTTAAAATTTTTCTACCATCAACTTCTAAGGTTGAAACATGTTCGGAAGAAATTAATTTATAAGTCGTTTTATCTTGGCTTAACGGATATGAATCCTGATAACTAAATGTTGACATAATATTCTTTTTTTTACTGTGCTAAATTAAATCTTAATACATCAAAAAACTATGAGAAAAATTAGTTCTGGTAAAATAAAGTCAAAAAAAAACCTCCGTTTATTTTCGGAGGTTTTTAGTATTAATTAGTAGAATTTGAATCTTTCATCTTTTACACCAAACTTCGATTGCAGAGCATCGTATGCACTGTTAGCATTGTTGCTGTACATTTGTTCCAATTGGAGTTTGTAAGGACCAAAATCTTTTGTTTCAGGTGCTGCAACAACATCGTTAACTAAAACTACAAAAACTCCTGTTTGACCTTCTAATGGAATACTCATCTGTCCTTTTTGTAAAGTAGGTATCATTCCAATAATTCTTGGTTCTTGACCCATTACCGGAACTGAATAACTAGCAAAAGTAACGTCATTCGATACTTCAACCTGTCCACCAATTTTCGCTGCCAACTCTTCTAAACTTGTAAAACCCTTCATTTCATTGATGAACGTTTCAGCCTTTTTCTTTTTCTTAGCACCCAATTCAACTTGAATTTCAACTTGATCCATTGGAGCAATTCCCTCTTCTTTAACCTCAGCCAAATGAGCTACCACAAAAGATTGCCCAAATTGAAATGGAGCTGATACTTCTCCTTTATCATTTTTATAAGCCCAACGGATTAATTCTCTTGGAGATTCTAAACCGGCTATTTCTTTATCGCTTGCTTTAACTTCTGCAACTCTTTTCAATAACTCACCACTTTCGGTTGCTTTTGTAAAATCGCTTGAGGAACTGTTGGTTGAATAAAAACTACTTGCTTTAGCAAAAACTTCATCAAATGTGGTATTACTAGGTTCAATGGTTCGATAAATTTTACCTACTTGAACTTTTTTCACTTTATCGCCTTGAGCAGTAATTTCAATTAAATGAAATCCAAATTGAGTTTGAACAATTGTCATATCACCTTTTTTACCGTTAAAACAAGCATTGTTAAATTCAGTAACCATTTGTCCTTCTTTAAACCAACCTAAATCACCACCTTCAATTGCAGAAGCAACATCCTCTGAAATAGATTTAGCAATTTCATCAAATTTCCCGCCTTTTTGTATAACAGTTTTAATGCTGTCTAATTTAAAGTAAGCTGTTGAATCGCCAGGTTGTGTTGTTTTTAATAAAATATGTCTAGCTTTTACAGAGTCCGAAACTAGTTTTGTATTGGATAATTTAGCCAACACAAAAGAGTTGTTTTCTTCAAAAAGCCCTGAAACTGTACCAATTTCAGTTGCAAAAAAGTTTGAATCCGCAACGTAAGGCATATTTTCTTTAGTATAATAAACGGCATCAAAAGGAACGTCGGAGTTAAACATTACATAAGCAGAATCATTGGTTGATGCTTTAAATTCAACAGCAGCTTCAGTCATCCATTTTTTTGCTTCCTCAATATCCAATTGCGATGGAGTTACATCAAATTTAACGTATTCCAAAGTTCTTGATGCATCTTGTTTGTATTCATTTTTATGTTCTTTGTAGTAAGCCAATTTTTCTTCTTCTGTAAGACTTATAGTACTATCAGCAACTGTAAAATATCTTTTTGCAACAAACGTAATGTTTCTTTTTTCTGTTTGTTCCTTATATACTCTTTTGGCAAAAACTTGTGGAGCATAAAATCCTTTTTTGATAAGGTTAAAATATTTTGCAGTAACTCTTTCTTTTTGTATACCTTCTTCAAATACTAACCATTGGTTTTTATTTTCAACTGGCATGGTTTCTAAACTTTTCAAGAATTGTAATACTTGAGTTGGGCTAAACTCACCTGTTTGTGGATTAGAAAAAGCTTGTTTTACTTGTGGATGTGGGTCGTTACCTTGAATCATGTCAAACAATTCTTGTGGACTTACCGTAATTCCTAATTCGTTAATTTGGCTACCCACTACTTTTTCTCTAATGATATCGTTCCAAACTTGTTCTAATAACGACTCTCTAATTTGCTCACTAGCTGTTGATTTGTTTTGTAACTCCCATCTGCTAATAGCTACTTCGTATTGGTTGTTAAAATCTATTGCCGAAACTTTATCATCGCCAATTACACCAACATTGTTATCGCCACCAAAAAATGATTGACCTGCTTGAAACATATCGCCAAGGATAAAAGCTAACATAGCTACTCCAATAATTATCATCAGCAATGCTGATTTTTCTCTAATTTTTCCTATTACTGCCATTTTTATTTAAAATATTTGGGCTGCGAATATACGATAGTTGCTCGAAATATAAAAGCAGTTTTTTGTTTATTATTTTTGTTTATTATTTTATTCTTAAAAGCACCTGTAAACTCTTCTTTTATTATTCGTTAGAAACCTGAAGTGTAACCAATTCTATTTTATTATTGCTTACTTCATTTATAGTTAAAATAAATTTTTCAATTTTTATTTTGTCATTTTTTTCGGGAATACTCTCGTGAAAATAAAAAATAAAACCACCTAAGGTTTCATATTCTTCTGATTCAGGTAAAGATAATTTGTACTTATCATTAATGTAATCTATTTCAATTTTTGCTGAGAATAAAAAAGTGTGTTCATCCAATTGTTGCTCAACTAATTCTTCTACATCGTGTTCGTCTTCAATTTCTCCAAATATTTCTTCAATAACATCTTCAGTAGTAACCACTCCAGCTGTGCCACCAAATTCATCAACCACAACAGCCATACTTCTTCGTTGGTTAATAAATTGCTTTAAAATATCGCTTGCCAACATTGATTCTGGAACTATAGAAATGGGCAATAAAATTGATTTAATACTTTCCGGCTTTTTAAATAACTCAATGGAATGGACATAACCAATAATATGGTCAATAGAATCACGGTATATTAATATTTTAGACAATTCGGTTTCTATAAATTTCTGGCTTAATTCTTCTATCGAATCCTCAATATCCATGGCAATAATTTCGGTACGATGAATCATACACTCTCTAGCTTTTACATCGGTAAAATCTAATGCATTTTTAAAAATTTGAATCTCATGATCTATATCTTCACCACTTTCCTGACGTTCTTGAATATCCATCACAAAATGCTCTAAATCGACTTTAGTGAAGGCCAAATTACTTTGTGAAGTATCAATTTTAAAAAGCCTAAGAATTCCGTTTGAGAAGATGGTTACAATAAATGTTAACGGAAATAAAAACCAATAAATTAGGCTTAATGGAATTGCCGCTACTTTTAATGCAAAATTTGGGTTTATTCTTAACAATGCTTTTGGCAAAAATTCTGCAAAAAACAATACAATGATAGTTGATATTAATGTTTGAACTATTAAAATTATTCCATCACTTGAAGTATATTGAAGGATGGATGGTTCTAAAAGTTTTGCCATAACAATACTATACACCACTAAAGCAATATTATTACCGATAAGCATTGCACCTATAAAATTGGCTGGTTTTTGAATAAAGCCAGAAAGTATTTTGGCAGAAAAATCTCCTTGTTTTTTTTCTAATTCAATTTTTAATCGATTGGAGGAGATAAAAGCTATTTCCATTCCCGAAAAAAAAGCTGAGAAAAATAATGCTACTAATACGTATATAAGATTTATGGACATTGAAATAGTCTTGTAAGACCCAAATTAACTGATTTTTTAATTATTTAGATGAGTTTTCGATGTTTTTTCGTTGTCGCCTTCTTAAAAAGAATAAAAACATGGCTAAAACCGAAAAAATATAAAAAAACAAAGCGTCAGCAATATCTGGAATTGTAAACAATTTATAAGTTCCTGTAATTAAACAAAATAGTGCTATAACAAGCCACATTATTTCTAAAAATCGTACTACTTTATACATGTTAGTTATTAGTTTATCAGTTTACAGTCTTCAAAAACACACCCCTGCCCCTCTCAAGAGGGGAACCCCCGCTCAATGCGGACTTCCGTCTTCGGTCTTCCGACTTCCGTCAATTTTTTACTTCTTCGTCTTTTAATTGTATGGTGCCTTTTACTTTAAGTATTTTATATTTAGTAAAATCTTGATTTGATTCTAGTCCTTCACCCATAATAATTTCATCTTTTGTAGTGATTTTTACAAATTCGTGAGTATAAATTTTTGAAGAATCTTGTTGCCAAATTAAATGTTCGGTATTTAGTTTATCTCCTTTTTCATTAATTACTACCACATTATTTTTTGCTTCCATAATGTTTTCAGAAACTTTATTGATGGCATAATTAGCTGTTAAAGTTGTAGTAACCTTTTGCAACGAATCGTAAAAATTAACGGCTATGCCTTTTGACATCTCGGTATAATTTTGTTCTCCTTCAAATTCTTCCAACAAAGGAGCTGTTACTAGTATTTTAATAGTTGCTTTTTCGGAATAAATTAACTCCACATTTTTTCCTGTTTTTATTGGTTTTTTAACATTTAAAGATAAAGCATTTACTTCATTGATATCATTTTCGCATGAACAAAGAATCCCGATAATTAATATCGGGATTACTTTATAAATATTGAAAATATTTTTCAAATTCATTATTCGCTTACTCTAATGGTAGTAGTTTCGTTTATCCAACACGTTACGGTATAAGCATCTCCTTTTTGTTTACCATAAAAGAACAAATCTTTTGTGGTTGGAAATCCAGCCGAAGCTCTGGCAATTTTTTTATTTGCTTCTTCACTAACACTAGAATCTACTGCTTTTGCTTTTTGATATTTATCAACAGCTGCCCAATAGGCTCCCCACTTACCTAATTCACCATCGTCGCAAGCACTAGCACTGTAAACGTAAGCATCTCCAATGATAAGATAAGCTTCACCTAAACTACCTTTAAAGCCTAAAGCTTTATTGGCATAACTTCTTGCTGAAGAATAGTTTTTTGCATATACATAAGCTTCAGCAATACTTATCATAAATTGAGCTTTGTCTTCTTCTTTATCTGACATATCAGCAGCTTTATTAAAGAACTCGATGGCTTTGGTATAATCTTTTTTACCTAAAAACAACTTACCCATTCCTTCTGCTCCATCTGCTGATGGTTCAAGTGCAAAAAATGCTTCGGCAACTTTAGCAAAAATAGCTGCTTCGTAACATTTTTTGTATCTCAACAATTTCATTGTTCTTCTTAACCAATCTACATTTGCTTTATTTGCTTCAAAATTTTTCTCTGCCATTGGCACTAAAATTTCACAATCCAAGTAAGGTGAAGCAAGTGCTTCAACTTTTTGCTGAGCATCGGCATAACTTGCATCAGTATTTTTTGAAATAACATCTAATGCTTTTTCATACATTTCAACAACATCTGGTTTCGTTTTTTTACCATCTTTTTCCAAATTAATTACAGAAAACATCATGGCTACAATAGTTCCTGGTTCAGTTTCAGTTCCACCTAAAGAAATTGATTCGTACAATACATCAAAAGTTTTTTGAGTTTCAGTTTTACTGTAAACCAACATGGTTTGACCTTTAATACCCAAAACTTTAGCTTTATCACCAAAAACGGCAATTCGTTGGTCAAAAATTGAATACATGGTATCTTTATAGGCTTGTTGTAACTTAGCATCAGTTGCCCCTTTAATTAAATCCTGATACATTTTAACCCCATTGATATACAAGGTTAATTGAGATTCGGGGCAAGTTTTGTATGCTTTTTTCCACAAACTCATGGCTAAAGCCGGGTCGCTTTTTAAATAATCTTTATAGATTAAACTTTCAATACATACAATACTATCTTCGGGAGTTTTACCGTATTTGCCTTGTGCGAAGGTTAAACCTGAAATTGCTATACCAACTAATATTAATGTTAACTTTTTCATTATTTCTGTGTTTTTAAATCCTAATTGTATTTTCTTTTCATAAACCATCTGTCATTTATGGTTAATCCAACATTAAAATTGACAAATGTTTCTTGTACTAATCCATTGTTTGCGACACCTCTGTTTCCGTACTCAATTCCTAAATTTAAACCTGGCATCGAAGTATCTGTTCTTTTAATTGGCAACCCTAATCCAAAAGTTATGCCATACTCATTAATATCAGTATTATTTATTGATAAATAAGCGGTTGAATATCTTACACCAAATTTGTATTTGATTCTTTTAAAATAATTATTGAAAGCATCATATTTTGGAACGATTTCAAAACCTGAAGAGATGGTGTAATTATTTTTATAATCAACATTGTTTTCATTAGATTGAATTTGTCCCCAATTGGAAGTTTTAAAATCTAAAGCTATGGTCCATTTTTTATCTTTTTCTAACGATAAGCCCCCTCCTATTTTTGCAGGGATTGTAGTAATATCACTTACATTTTCTTCATAAGAAATGGTGTCTTTAATTGCACCAAAATCAATATTTCCTGTAAATGATCTTATGTTTTGAGTCTTTTTCGTTTTTAAATCTGCTGCTAAGGCATAAGTGGCTCCAATGGTTAAAAAGTATTTTTCGTCTTTAGCATTGGTAAAAGTTTTTTGATATTGAATCCCAAAATCTGTGGTAAAATCGGCAATATGCTTATTATTTACTTCCCAAAGATTAAAAGAGTTGGAAATACCTCCAAAAATTACTTTTTTATCGCTACTGATGTTACCAAACAAAAATGCCAAATTATTTCCCGCAGAAATAAAGGAAGTTGAATCAATTTTAAATTTAACGGCGTTACCAAAAAATAATTTGGTAATACCACCTTCTCCCTGATAGTAATAACTAACATCACCCACTAAAGAATCAGTTTTAAGTGTTGAATAATTATATCCAACATTTGAATAAGGCATTGCTCCAAATGCCATCCCCCATTTATTCATTATAATTGGCAAACCAAAAGCTAAATAATTAATGTGAGGATTATTTTTAAATTGACTTTGCGTCCCATCAGTCAACCATAAAGCATTATTTGTTGCTGCTATTTCAAAAGAAGTAATGGTAATTTCGGAATAAGATGCCGGATTAATTGCATTGATGTTGTTGTTTGATCTTAAGCCAATGCCTGTTCCTGCAAGAGCAAAATTTTGATTAAAACTTTCCGAAAGAATATCTCCAAATCCAAAACGAGAATAAGGTGAATTAGTAGAAGCTTGAGAAAACACCTCAACATTTAAAAGTACCAGCAACATTACAATAAAACAGCTACTAATTTTTTGCATTATATTTTAAAATTTCGTTTAATCCTTTCATCAGAAAAAATTTGTCTGCAAAGATGCGATTTTTTGATTCTAAATCAAACATTTCAGCATTTCCTCCTGTAATAACTGTTTGTAAATTTTCATAACGTTTTGTGTATTCGTCTATTACACGTTCAATTTCGAATTTTACGCCATAAAAAACTCCCGATTTTATGGAATTAACTGTTGAATCGCCAATAAATTTTGGTTTTTCTTTTTCAGAAAAATCAACTAAAGGTAATTTTCCAGTAAACTGATTTAATGCTTTTAACCTTAAATCCATTCCTGGCGAAATAGCACCTCCAACATAATTGTTTTCTTTATCAATAAAATCGTAAGTAATACAAGTTCCAGCATCAATAACCAGCACATCGTGTCCGTCAGCCGACGGATGTGTGGTAGCCGCAGCTACCAAGGCAATTCTATCTTTACCTAAAGTGGTTGGTGTGGCATATAAATTAGTAAAAGGCAACAAAGTTTGTTCGTTTAAACTCAAAAATTGGGTTTGGTTCATTAACAGTTGTTCGAGTTCCGTATGTTCGTTTTTAACATTAGAAACAATGGAACAAACAATATTAAATTCTTTTAAAACAGTTTGAACATCAGCAAGCGTTAATGTTTCATAATTTTTGTTAAAAACTATCTTATTGTCTGCAAATACAGCAATTTTGGTAAGTGTGTTACCTATGTCGATGACTAAATTCAACTGATTATCAATGTTTAAGAAATAATAACTCTCCAAAAGTACAAATAGTATCTAATTTTTTTTTTATGATTAAATTATTTTAATACATTTGCCGACCGTAAATAAAACTGGTGCCTTAGCTCAGTCGGTAGAGCAAAGGACTGAAAATCCTTGTGTCCCTGGTTCGATTCCTGGAGGCACCACCAGAAAAACCTCTGTCTAATGACAGAGGTTTTTTGGTTTTTAGACTTTTAAAATTTTTCGTTTACATAATACAAAGTACTATAGATGGTAGATTTTATATTGGTCAAACCACAATAATGTTTCTATAAAAATTAAATGAACATAATTCAGGAAAATCGAAATACACATTAAAATACCTGGCTTGGAATTTTTTTTGGCAAAAGAACAAAGTGGAATTTTAACCTTTACCACAATATACTGTGTTACGTTTATGTCGTAAAAAATAAAACTAAAATCACTTTCTTTGCCTCCTTTTCATTCAATTTTTATGGCTCACTACAAAACTTATCACCCAAATTTAAAATTGTTGGCTATTAATAATCTCTTGCCTATAAATTTTTTAACTATAATTCCGGCATCTACCATTTCTACATGGAAAGGCAATCCTGGTTGTATTAAAAGGGTTATTGGTATGGATTCTTTTGTTGGTCATGATGATTTTATAAAAATGGTTGACGATTTAAGTAGTCGTGCTTTGTTTTTTAAGGGGGCTCGAATTTTATGGAAAGTTGTAACAACGTACTCATCTATTATAAATTCTGCTGAAAATAAAAAAGAGCTTTTCCGGGTAAACAAATTGGATATTTGTAGTTGTATTGCTAACCTTAAAAAAAGTATCGGATTAAAACGAGCGTGTAAAGTTTTTGGCATCTCTACCAACCAGTTTGGTTACTGGAAAAAATCATCTTATGGTTGTGCCAACTCATCATCGAATTTGTGTAGAAAAACATACAATCACCAGCTTTTAGAAACCGAAATAGCCACTATCAAACACTACTTTACTGCTAAAGCGTTTTTGTTTTGGCCGGCATCTTCGGTTTATTATCAAATACTTAAAGACAAAGCAGCTTTCTTTTCTATTTCTACTTGTTATAATTATTTAAAACTGCTCGGTATTAAACGAATTTTTCCAAACCATCGAAGAAAAAACCATAAAATCGGGCTTCGAGCTTCTGCACCATTAGAAATGCTCCACATGGACATCAGTATTTTTAAAACCATTAATAATTCAAAAGTGTATTTGTATGTTATTTGTGATAATTTTTCTCGTTGTATTCTCGGCTATAAAGTGGCTACAAAATTTGATGTTGGATTGGTACTGGAAAATATAAAAGAGGTTAAGCAAAACTATAAGCTCCCAAAAAATACCCAACTTATTGTAGATAATGGTGTAGAAAACAGTACTCATGTTTTGAATGATTTCTTAGAAACTGCTGATATCGACAAACAAATTGCTCAGTTGCACATTACTGAGTCCAATTCTATGGTGGAAAGCATTTTTCGTCAGTTGAAATACTACCACATTTACCCTCGTAATTTTGAAACTGCTACTGATTTTATGAACCAAATTGATGGTATAATTAACGAACATTGTAATCGCCCCTTAAATGTTTTACACGGCTTAACTCCCTTGGAAGTGTTGCATGGTAAAATACCAGATAAACATCTTTTTAGAAATGAAATTATTCAAAGTAGGTTACTTCGGCTTGAGGTTAATAGAAAAACGAATTGTGGGGTATGTTAGTTCATTTATTATAATTTTGTTTGTAGCGGAAAGCTGCAAACAAAGTTACGGTTTGTAGCTGCAAGCTACAAACAGCAAATAAAAAAGAAAAAAAATAATATGTCGGAAGGTGGTTATAAAATTAGAGATCAGCACGGTATGTACTACCTCACTTTTACTGTAATTGATTGGATTGATGTCTTTACCAGAAAATGTTACCGCGATTTGCTTTTGGATAGCCTCGAATATTGCCAAAAGGAAAAAGGTTTGGCAATTCACGCTTATGTGATTATGAGTAACCATTTGCATTGTATTCTTTCGAGTAAAACGGGTAAATTGAGTGATACTATTCGTGATTTTAAGTCGAACACCAGTAAACAAATTATTAACTCCATTCAAGAGGATACTGAAAGTAGAAGGGAATGGATGCTCGATTTGTTTTCTTATAAAGGGTTAAACAATTCTCGAAATAAGACTTTTCAGTTTTGGCAACAAAGTAATCATCCCATTGAATTACATACCAATCACTTTATCGACCAAAAATTGGATTATATTCATAACAACCCTGTTAAAGCGGGTTGGGTTATTAAGCCTGAGGAATATGTTTATAGTAGTGCTAAAAATTATGCCGGTGAAGTTGGGCTGATTGAGGTGGAGTTGATTGTGTGAAAAATAGGAAAGTTGATTCGGTTTAGTTGAAAAAAAATAAGGAATGTTAATTCAGTTTGTAGCTGCAAGCTACAAACAGCGATTCAGAACTAACATGTTGATTTGCAATTAATTTCGAATATTCGAATAAAAAAATTGTAATTTACTCGTGTAGGTTGCAGTGGAACGTGACCGAAGCAAGGATTTTGTAAACAACTTAATACTTAATTTTATCAACATTTAATCGATATAATAACCCATTAATTATATCGTAAACCACATTATTAGAATTTGTTACTGATATTGGATAACTTCCATCAATATAATGTAGAAACAAACTATTTTCTCTAGGAATGTCCGCTGCATAAGATGGGAATTTATTTTCTAAAATAGCAATAACATGGCTGCTTTTAGCATCTATGTTATACATTATTAAACTCACTTTAGTTGTATCTTCTGAATTAAGTTCACTTAAATACTTGTAGTAAAGTATATCCTTGTTATTATTCATAAAATAAACATATGAGTCATTAATAATGCCTGTTGATTTTTCAACTAAATCGACTGTTTTTTCAATAGTATTTAATTGAAAAATATAACCCATATCATTACTAGTTCCAGAAAACAATACTTTCGACCCGTCAGAATTGACTGTATAACTATTTATACTCAATTCTTTTGGGACATTATTAACTTGATTAATATTAAGAATCGGCTTAGTTTCATTCCTTAATGGATAAAACATTCTAAGAATATTTGTATCATCAAAATATACTCCAAATAATTCATTTAAGTTATTAACGTGATTTGGAAACGTAATATCATGATTATTTAATATGTTTTCTTTGAC
Organism: uncultured Vicingus sp.; assembly: GCA_964371285.1. Lineage (GTDB taxonomy): Bacteria > Bacteroidota > Bacteroidia > Flavobacteriales_E > Vicingaceae > Vicingus. The sequence goes on from CAYJMI010000042.1 coordinate 11,237, forward strand.
ATCATTCTTTGCAAACTCGTCCTTCATATTTGTAATTGGATTATAGGTAAAATATGTATATTCTTTATTGGATTTCACATAGAATAATATTAAACTATCAGCTATCCAACCCATTCCATGGGAATTAACTGGTAAAAAAGTACTTGATATTATTATTTTTTCTTTTAAATTAACCAAATAAGTGCTATCATTATACTCAGCAACGGCATAAATACCAGTTTTAGAAGTTGCTCCAACAAATTGGCATATTCTTTCATTCTGTGCTAAAGATTGAAAAGCAATAACCATAAGATAAACTATAATTATGGGTCTTATATTTTTTATATATGATTTCATAATTAATTGGTTTTAAGTGTTTTTGGCAATGCTATTTTTTGACCCTCTTTCACGGTAATTCCAAGAACATTAACATCAAGTTTGTCTCCTTTTATACTTATACTTGCAGCACTTTCTGGTAGCGGAATATCAACAATTTTTCCCACTTTAAGCAAAGCAACGTCTCTTACCTTTATCTTAATACTACCATCATCTTGCTTCTCCAAAATGACTCTACTTTTATTGGTCAAAGTCAGTTTTATTTTAGTTCCTTGTAAATCCAAAGTTTTTTCAATAGGTTTTCCATCTGGTATCTTAATTTTTAATTCTAACCTACTACCTTCTTTTTTTGCTATTACCCCATCAATTAGGGATAAAATTTCACCAACTTCTTTTTCACCTGATTTAGTTTTACTTGGTTTAATGAAGTCTTTCAATGTTTCAGAAGAAATTTTATCTCCAGTCTCCAATTTGTCTATTACTCCACCTACGAAATCACCTACATTTCCAGCTTTTGGTAAATCATTAATTTGAACATCACCATTAGCAGGTGGTGGACCTTTCTTTTTGCTACCTTTTCCTAGAGATAATCCCCCACCCACATCCTCTAATTCTTTATCATTCCCACCATTAGTTTTCTTTTCTTCTAAACCATCTAAATCAATCGCCCATATAGGCTTATTTCCCGCAAACTGATATGGTGTATAATATGGGAATTCTCGAAACATTGGGTCAACACTCAAAAATCGACCCAATCTCGGGTCATAAATTCTAAAACCGTAATCATACTGATTTCCAGCACCTTTAACCTCGTCATCCTTTTCCTTACCATTAAACCCATACCTATAACTCTCCGAAGCAAATTTTCTATCTTCCAATAAAACACCGAAAGCCGAGTAGTCTTGACTTGAAATTACGTGTGGCAAATAGTATGCAACATTTCCGTTTCCATCGTCAATAGGTAGTTTTTTATCGGTTACTACAGCTAAAATATTTCCTAAATGATTTTCGAGTTGGTAATTTTTATCGCCTAAAATATGGGCATAAATATCGGTTGGTGGCGTTGCTCCAATCATTTCCACAGGGGTAGTGTTTAATCCTATACGGCTACTGCCATAAATATCCCTTTCGGCTACTTTGTAGCTTAATCCCGAACTGCCACTTGCTATTAAATCATAAACTGCCATAGGGTTGCCTTGTGCATCTCGAACATAGTAGGTACTTTTTTCCCACAGGTATTCGTTACTGCTACCGTAAAGGTACAAATGTTTTGCTATTCGGTTGCCTTGTGTATCGTAATTAAATACCAAGTTTTGTTTATTGCTTCCGCTACCTCGTTTTATTTCGGCAATTTTTCCGTCCACTCTCCACTTTATTTCTTCAATTTCTTCTTGGGTATCTTTTGTTAAATTACCTATTTCATCGTATTTGTAGTTGTTGGTAATTCCATCGTTAATGGTTTCCACATTGTCGTTAAATGTACTCATGTCGTCAATATCTTCTATATTGTAATTGTATGGGTCGTTAACATGGTATAAACGGTTTTGTACTTTTCTGCCGTTATCGTTTACTGCATATTGGTAGGTTAAGGTATCAATGTAAGTACCTGTAGCATCTTTTCTTCCCTGTGTTAAAATATTGCCGTTGGCATCGTAATTAAAGTTGTTTTCGTACATTCCTGCGTAAGTTGAGCCATTTCCTGTAGCCCATACATTTCCAACAGCATTTATATCTTGCCATGCTTGGCTGCTTTTTAATCGGTTTAGCCTGTCGTATTTATAGGCTGTTCCTTGTGGTGCTGGGGCATAAGTAACCGTTCCACCTGAATTTAATGTTGGAGGAACGATAGTAGTAACCATTGAAGATATGTTTCCATTATAGAGGTTGGATGTACTTGCTAATAAATTACTACCCGTTTTGTCGGCTAAAAATGTTGCAGAACCATCAATTGGAGTATAATCGCTATTGTGGTAACCTAAACTAAAACCAAAAGCGTCTTTTGCAAAAAACTTGTTGCTGTTGCCCACTACATTGTTTCCGTCTTTACCCATATCTCTATCAGCGTAAAGCGATTCGGAGTTCACGCCTTTTAACCAGCCTTGCAGGGTGTAGGCATAGTCGATTCCTTGAACAGTATGTTCTCCTAATTCGGTTCTCGCCAGCGGCCCGTGATGGTAATACAAGTAGTGAGCATCTAATTCCCAGTCGCTTTCTAAAGGGGTGGGTACTGTACTGGTTTTTGCATGGGTAATACGGTTGTCGGAATCGTATTCGTAACGGTGGTGCCATGCATCGGGTTGCCCATTTTGATAACTTACTAGTAAGACATTTCCGCTAATTAAATCGTAGGTATAATCGAGGCGTTTGTAACGTTGGGTGTTGAGTGATGAGTGGAGAGTGGAGAGTGTTGGGTTATCGTGCAACAACGATTTTACGTTGCCGTGTATGTCGTAATTATAGTGTGTGGCAAACTGGTAAGTTTCGTTGTCGTTGTCCAGCACGTCTTCGTAGGTAACGCTTGCCACCCGTTTACGCAGGTTTTGTTGTTCAAAATCGGTTGGAAAGTCCATTATGTCAACTATTCCGTGCGTTATTGCATCGAAATCGTAATAGGTTTTGGTTACTTGTTTACGCAGTCCATCGCCGTTTATCCACGCCAACAATTTGGTATCGTCAATGGTGTTGGGGTTGTAATGTCCGCTTACATCGGCACCAAAAATAGTGCTAAAGGCAAGGCTGGTGTTTTCGTCTTTTTCGCCCACTTCTTTAATTCTGCCCAGTTGGTCGTAAAGGGTATAACTAAACCGTTTTGGTAATGGTGTTATGGTATTAAACTGTTTGGTGTTTTGCGAAACAATTAAACGCCCCAAACGGTCGTAATAAAAATAGGTGGAGAACAATTCGGATTCGTCGTGCAACAAACGGGCATAACCTTTTGGCATGGATGGTATTCCAATGCTGTATTCACCTCCTATAAAACCGTTGTAACGGTCGGCAAAATCAATGGTGTAAATTTCTTTTTTATTAGGATTGGTTAGTCCTAAAAAGGTTTCGGTGATGTCTTTTTTAGCCCAAACGGGATTGATTAGCACCCCTGTTTCTGGGTCAAAGGTAGTTTCGGCAGTTGTTTTAATAATAGTACCGTTTTTACCCACAGCATAACCTAGTTTATCGTCGTGGAAAAACACATCGTGTAAGTTTGGTAGTGGTGGAGCTGATGTAAATAAACCACTAATGTCATCAACCACCACATCAACTCCGTTAAAACGTACCATGGTAGCTTCTTTTCCAACAGCAACAAAGGTATTGTTGCGTTTAAAACCAAATACAGCATTTAATTGGTTAAATGGATCGGGACCAGTAAGTTTATCCCAAGTACCTCCGCTATTAGTCGTTGTTAAAGCCACTCCAACAGGGTCTTTTCCTCCCACTATAAAACCAACAGAAGGAGAAGTAAAAGTAATGTCGTTGTAGTTAAAATTAGCTGGAACATCAGTGGTATTTGGCTGTATAATTCCAACACTTGAAGCCATTAATCCTGTGGTTTTGGCAATGTATTTTTTATTACCTGTAAGATATGCTTCTGTACTGCTTCTAGTAAACACGCTGTTTAACACCGGTACTCCACTTGCAAAACCTACATCTGGCAATACAATACCAAAACTTGTTGCACCGTTTTGGGTTTGGCGTACGGTATAATCAGCTCCAACTACATAGCCATTGGCTGCATCGGTAAAGTGTGCTTTTACCAACTTGGGTGTAAATACTTGTTTAATTTTATACATGGTAGTGGCTGCTCCTAAGTAAACATTACTGTTTTCGCCCACATAAGCAGCTATACCGTTGGTATTAACGCTTACCCCACTAAAACTTACGCCACCGTTTCCAGCTACGGGTTGAAATGCGTTAATGATGTCATCGGTATAAAGTACAGCTCCATTGTTTCCTGCCACATAAATTTTAGTGTTATCTACAGCTACATCGTTTAGGTGTTGGATAGTACCTGAAGGCAATGCTGTTAACGTGTGAGCAGCCATTGGGTCTATTTTATTGATTACACCATTATCGCCACATATTACAGCCAAATTACCGGGATATTCGGCAATAGCATTCCAGTTTTCCATGTTGGGATTGGTTACCAATGTAAACACTGTAGATGCATCTATAGGAGTGGCAGTAGTTGATAATAGTGTGCCGTTTTCGCCAACCGACAACAATTCGTTGGTGGTAGCCATCAATTTTAGGTCGTTCATTAGGTACGGACGAACCTTTTTGGTTTGGTTTGCCCAAGCAGAGCCGTCGTATTTTTTTATTTTTCCTGTTAATGAAGAAAGTAAAATATGGTTGTTTGTAAAGTTAATGCTCAAACTATTAAATATTCCTACTGGAGCTGTTGTAACAGTTGTAGTTCCGTTTGGTATGGTTGCCGAAATCAAATCGACCGTAAAAATGTTGTTGGTTAAAGTTTGATAAGCATAAACCTTATCGCCACCATTTTTAAGGGCAAGTTCTTTTACATCGGGTGCAATTAATGTCGGTGATGAAGGTGAAGGTACGGGAGTAGTTCCATCTGATATAGCATTATCATATACTGGAATTTGCACTAAGGGATCACTCGGGTCAGTTATATATCCTGTTAATGTTTTACCAATTTTAAACCCATAAAAATTATTGTTATCTGTCAATAAAGTTCCAACTACATCTAAATACGTTGGATCAGAAGGTGTAAAATATTTGGCTTCAATTTTTGTAATATTGGTAGCAGCACCTAATGAAGATGGAGCAACTGAATAATCTCTCCAAGTTGCCGAACTTCCTGCTATATTGTTTGAGTAATACAAATTGGTTCCACTTGATACAAAAGCTTTTATTGAAGTACCTACTTCTTCGGCCCAAACAGCAGTTAACGGGGCAGTTAAAGTGGTTGGTACATTAACAGGAATTATACCAAAGTTGCTTGGATTTAAAATTACCCTGTCTATACGATTACCGCCTGTGGTTTTAGCACCAATGGCAATCAACCGGGCACTAGTTCCTGCATTTCTATAGGTATAAAAAGAGGTGTATTCTACCGCTACTGATGGAGTTTCTCTCAGTAAAGCCCAAGTGCTTCCACCATCGTATGTTTCGTAAATTTCTCCTTTACCTGCACCACCAGGTGTATTTTCTATAATGGCAACACCTTGGGTAACATCCATAAAAAATACTTGTAAAAAGTTGTTGCGTTGGTTGGTTTCAACTACAAACCAATCGTTACCGCCGTTGCTTGTTTTTAACAACAAACCGGTATTACTTACTGCAACAGCATTTTGTGCATCAATAAAACTGATGTCGTTTAAGTTGGGTGCTCTTACTTTATGGAGTTCGAGCCAAGTACTGGCTATAGCTCCATCTTGTTTGTAGATTAATCCATAATTTCGTCCTGCGGTATTCACGTGGTCAACGGTAACTACATATTTATTACCAACCATAGTAACGGCAGTAATGTGGTCGTTTACAGAAATTCCTGTAACAGTAGTTGAAATATTAGAATAATTAGCATTATTTTTTTTAATAATAGTTCCGTTGTTTCCCACAATTATTCCTTTAACATCATCATTGTCAAAATGGAAGTCGTTTAATTGTACAGTAACATTTTCGCTATATAAATCAACCATGTCCCAGTTGTTTCCACCATCCTCAGTACGAATTAAAATCCCCTTATCGCCAATGGCATAAGCAATGTTATTGTCAAGCCATTGTACTTTTTTAAGGTTCGAAGCAACCACATCATTTATTCTTGTCCAGGAATTTCCACCGTCGTTGGTGGTGTAAAAATAGCCTCGGTCAAAATTACCGCTACCGCTTATTTCTTTATACCCCGTAAGGTATCCTTTGTTTCCGTTTACAAATTGAACGGAAGTAACCACTACGTCTAAATCGAGCCCTGTTGATAATGAAAAATCATAGACATCCATTTTATCGTGGTCGGGCACATCTTGTTTAATTAACTGGTTTAAACTATTGTATAAATACGTGGTAGGCAAACCATGATTGGTAAAAATGGTACGTTGTTTAAAAGTTCGGTCGTTGTTTATTTTTGTAGAAACAGGGTCGAAAGATGAAGTGGTATTTAGCATATCCAATCCTTCGGGCGGAATGGTACGTACCAAATTACCTGCCTGATCGTAATAATAAAGGGTATAGTGATACTCTTTATCGTCAAAGGTTGCCGTAAGGTCTTCGGTGGCTTTTAAGCAATGTTGGGTATAATTTTGAACAAACCCTGCTTCTATGTCTTGCAACCATTGTTCGTAGGCTATTCCTGCATTGTTAATGGCAGCATTTACCATTTGTTCCACACATGGATTTTCATAAGGAACATACACCGGTTGTACGGTATCTAATGTAAATACAGGGAGTACACAAGGAGGTGGAAGGCAATGGGTACCTAAATCAAGTTTGGTTCTTATTGCTTTAATTTGTTCGGTGGTTAATGCCACATCATGAGGGATTTGGTAACCTGCAACTACGGCATTAACATAAGCCACAAACGATTCTACGCAATAACAAACCCCATTTGCAGTAAACGAAGATGAGGTATAAATGTTGTCGATAATTGGCCAGTTGTATTGTACATCAAAATCATTTTGTATTACATAGGCATTGTAATCGGCAACGGCATCAATATAATTTTTATAGGCTAAATCACATTCGGATTTTGGTTCAATTTTACAAAATTCGTCAATGTACTTAAATTGAGGTTCGGCAGCAGCTGTTTGAATATTTAGCGGTACATTACCAATAAAACCTAATAAATACTTGATGTAACTCGAAACACAATTACATAAACCAGGGTCATCTTCTAGTTCTTGAGCTGAAGAAAACGCATTCGAGAGAACAATTCCGTGTTGTTGTGCATAAGGAGACGCATTAAAATCGGCAATGGCTTGAACATAGTTGTTGTAAATTTGTGCACATTCTGACGGAGGAGCAATTTTACAAAATTCAGTAATAGTAAGAGGTGGTTGGCTGGTAGCTACTTTAGCTACAAATGGAAAAGCAAGCAAATAATCGACATATTTATACAAACAATCACCACATAACCGGTCATTTTTAAAATCTTCTTCCGTTAGGTATGGATTGGTTAAATAATATCCAGTTGAATTTGCATAATTTGAGTTGTTGTAGGTGTTTATGGCACCTGTAAATACAAAAAACTGCTTGGTACATTCTTCAATAGGTAATGTACTGCATTCGTCAAAATTGTAAATTGGTCTGGGTAACGGCAAGGTACTACCGGAAGGTTCTTTGATGTAAGTGGTTAAATATTCCAAGTATTTTGATAAACATACGCATAACCCCATTTTTTCAAACAAAAAGTAATCTTTTGCAGGGTAAATGGAAAGCTGATTATTATGTTCTAATGCATAAGTGGAGTGATTATAATTATCAATTAATGTTAGGTATAAATCAAAATTACGCACACATTCTTTTGGGTCAATTACCACATTATCACATACTGTATTTCCCACATCAATTTTAGGTAAGTTGCTAGGGCAATCGGGTAAGGAAATATCAAAAGTAGCAATATAAGCCCTGAAAATATCACGGCTTTCGGCACTGCAACAAAGGTTATTTCCCACCACATCTTCGTAGGAAGCTAAAACCAAATTTACCATACATGTTGAAGTTGTATTTGCTGAAAAAAGTTTAAAAGCTTGTGCATACTCGTTGTATAAAATTTCACACGAATCGGTAATTGGTGCAGAAGCTTGTATCAGTTGTTCATCAACAAGATACGTGTAAGCATCTTTTGCTGCAATGGTATCTTGTAATGGATATTGCTCTAAATAGCTAACATATTTTTTATTGTGTATGGCAACTTTTAATTGTGCAAATGCCAGTTTTTCCATTGCTTCCATAGTGTCTAATGGTAAAACAACACGGGAATTGTACTTGTTTACTGCTTTTGTATAACGATCAAACTCTTTTTCCACATTGTAAAAATGTCCGTAATCAACAGTAAACATTTCCGGTTTTTTCAAAAATGAAATATCATCCAGTTCCGGATTAAAGCCATCGGCAAAATGTTTATAGGTTTTTGCAACGGTGGTGTATTGTTTTTTAAAGTAGGTTTGATAGTCAACCGTCTGAATGTAGTTAGTGTCTGTTGCAGTTAAATTTAAAGCAATATTTAAGCTGTCAACGGTTTGTATGTATTCTCTAAAAGTGGCTGGTGACGATTCGGCAACAGTACATATTTTTGATGTACAAGGTAATGGGTCAGGATCAGGGTGTGGATCTGGATTGGTGTCATCAGGAATAACACATAAATCGCATATTTTTAACGGGATACAACTTTTACCAAAAATGGTATCTGTATAAATGGTAGAGCCATTATTAAACAATGCTTCCACTTTAAAACTATAATAACTGCTTTGATAGGTCTCGCCTGTTCCTATCAACTCTCCCAAGTCGGTAATTTGAGTAAAATCCAACCCTACTGTGTTTTCTTTAATGGTTAATTCTATGGTACATTGTGGAGTTCCAGCATTAGGCATATTTATTATTAGCTGCCCTTCAGTGTTAATAGCACCACTACTTACAGTTACTTGTGGAAAATAATTTTGTAAAAGCGTAGTGATTTTAGGACTACTGAATATGTTGTAATTTTCACTAACCAAGACATTTTTTAAGAGTTCTCCTAAATCATCTTTTAAGAAATATTCGGGTTCGCTACAACTCAATGGGGCAGGTAATTCACAAGCTCCCATTTCAACAGGAGTGTATATTGTACCATCCCAAAGCAACGCTTCGCCATGTATAGTGGCTAATAAATTACCATTGGCATCGTAAGCATCCATACCAAAATAATGCTGATTTTCACTTTGGATGTTATCAAAATAAGCTATCTGGCTGGTACCTGGTAAAGTAGGTGAAGTAGAGATAATGTGTAAATCGAGCCTAGGCAAACCAGAAGCTGGAGCTGTTGGCGATATGCTTAATGTATTGGTAGAAACATCGTAACTCCAAACCAACTTAGTGTCGGTGGATTGGATTAAATTTAGCAACGATAAATTCATTTGTGATTCATAATCCCGGGATGGGTCTTGAATAAGTGGTGGTCCAAGGGGGTCAGGATTTGAAATGGTATGACCATATAATTCATAAGGTGATGTTATAAGAGCATCAGGATTTGCAGGATCTATATCATCCTGAGCAGCCAACATGCTCATGATGTTTTGTACAGAAATAGCTACATCATTGGCATCACAAACACCCTGAAACTGGCAATTTAAAATATCAAAACAAGTGGTACCCGATATTTGATGATTTGAAATGGTTGTGCCGTTGTTTACCGAAACGATGATATTGAATGTATAATTTCCTCCAGAAGTACCTGTAGCCTCCAACCCTGAGAAACCAATAACATCAGCCCAATCCCAAGGAGAAATACCTGCCGGAGATGCATCAAGTGTTACCGTACATTCAAAATTAGGAGCAGCAGGAACAGTAACATTAGCTGTTAATTGTGTACCGTTAATTACTGTTCCCCAATTTGCTGGTGGAACAGGAGAACTGACATCAAAATTGCTGTTGGATAAAATAACAGATGTAAAACTAGGGTAATCATTTAATGATAATCCGTCGGTAGAAATGTTATCAGCTGTTAATTCGGCAAGCAAACGTTGGAAATTAAATGCATTCGGGCATTGTCCACTTTGTAAATAATGTTGATACGAAATCTCTTCAATACTGCTAGCAGGTAAATCGTCAGCGGTTTGAAATCTTTTTGTTTTGTATTTATATAATGTATTGGTAATGAAACAAGGTTGGTTGTGTAATGCTGGGGGATAATAGGGTGGTGTCATTAATCCACTCGTCCATAAATTGTAGGTTTCGTTACCAATACACCCATTATAACACCCGTCAGGACTAAGTGCCTCCGCTTTTTCATAAGCAGCTTGTTGGGTTTGTTTAGCACTCAAATAAAAGGTAACAAACATGTTCCAAATTTTATCATCATTTGCAGGGTTTGCACCAAAATCCGTACATCCGGGAGGTACTGTAGCTGCACTCAACGAAGTCTGACAGTTTACAATCATTGCAGCAACATCAAGCATCGAATATGGTATTGAAGATGGTGGAGCACTTGTTATTTTTATATTCACTTCATTTTTTATGGCTAAACCATATTGAGCCGTTGCAGCATTCGTTGTAAATGGGTCGTAGGGTATGGTTGATGATACTGTAAAAATATCGTTTAAAACATACTGTCCTGAACCTAAAGGATCTAAAATAATTAACCCTGCACTAACAGCGTTGGCAAAACTTTTTGTATTTAACAGCAAATTATCAAACCCATTGCTCGAGTTTTCATTTCCATCTTCGTTTGCATAACCACTACAGGTTAAATAATAGCAATATTCAGGATGGTATTTTACCAACGATTTTGCCCATGAAGCTTCCCATGCATCCAGAAAATCACTTATGTGGGCTAAGTTATCAGGTTTAGTATAAGAGATGTTATTTACTTCATCGTAAAACACTAAACTCGAACTAGTCACATTTGGGGTATAATTTATACCATCAATAATTACCGGGACTCTAGCACTATCTCCGAACTCATCAAAATAGTAAGAATAAGTTGACCCTTCATTTTCATAACTTGGGTTTCTCCATAACTCATAATTTAGATTGTTAACACTTAAGTTTTCGGGTAAATAACATACCGAACTGAATACAGAAAGCCAATGATAATCAGTTGCAACCTCCCCATTAGGTTTTAAATATTCACCATATTGCCCTCCTTTAGAAACATCAACGAGCATTTGTTCATATTTAATGTCGCATAAATTAGGTGTACTACAAGGGTCTAAACATTCTTTTTTCAATAAATCGTATTGCAAGGCTGTACCTGCTCCACTTGCTACAAAATCATCTTTTGTGCCTAGTGCCGCTACACAAGATTCGCAGGTTACATAACAACTTGAAGTATCGATTTTAGCCATTTCTTCATCTATAAAATCGTTTAATGTTAACGCACAAGAATTGTAAACACTATCAGCATAAGCATCAGCATAAAATTGAATTGCCGATTGATTGATGGTTAATGTTTTACTGATAGAATAAGTTCCTATGCCTAAATCGGCAATAAACTCGTAATGGTTGTTGGTGTATGCGATATTATTGTTACAATCATTAGTAATAAATTGAAGTGCGCCATCAACGATGGTAAATTTTCCTGCAAAAACTTCAATGATAATTTCTTGTGGTTCAGGTAAATCAGGGTTATTGTCCATCACGTAATTACCACATTCATCCAATAATTTTATTTTTAAGTCGTAAACACATTCAAAACATATACCTTCTCTTAAACAAGGGTCGGTAAATGGGTCATGGTTTAAATCATAAGTTATGATATACTGACTAGGGGTAATTACGATAAATTCTTTCGTAAACTCCAAACCATTTCCTTCTACATTTACCGTATTAACTGAACTTACCCCATTTGCATCTTTTTCAAAATAATCAACGGTCAATTGTTTTTGAGCTCCTGTTTCACTATCTAATGGCAGTAATCCATTATTTTGTTCTCCGGCTAAAGCTGTTGCTACCACTCTACCTTCCTGGTCTAAATAAGAAACACTAGCCTGATTGTTTGCATCTATTACCGCATTTTTTTTGTAATGTGCTGCATATCCTACTTCTGAGCCAAACAAACGGTCTAAAAATATTTGGTCAGGTTTACCATACATATACCTTGTTTCATGACCGGTATTTAACATAAATTCTTCGCCTACCCCACTTTGTCTTCTTATTCTTCCTGTATTGTCAGGTGTATATTCTACTTGGGTAAATGGATATTGTTTACCATCCGGTAAAAATGCCTGTTGTGCCTCCTTGTTTGGATTCAAAGGTGAGTAATAATTTGACGCACCATTAAATGTTGACATTTGCTCTGTGCTGATTACACAATTACCGCTTCCATCTTTATCAAAATCTTCTTTGGTATAAGAATCTAGGTCAATATTTACATTAAATTTAGGGTAAAACTGAAGAATAGGTTCATAACCAACATTTTGACAAGTTGCATCTTTTTTAACCGGAACTGGTAATACATTTATGGCAGGGCGACCTTGATAATCATAAATGGTTTCTGCAACAACTACATTTTTATCAGAATTTATTTTAGTTACACTTTGTCTTGATCTTCCCGAACCATCGGCATAATTAATCACCTCTTTTTTCTTTCCGTCTTCGGCAAAAGTGGTTGTTAATTGCCAGTTTTTGTTTTGTTCGTGTGTTTTTGCTGCTGTAATTTCTATAAAATCAGAAGTGGCTACATTTCCTTTTTCAATACTGCTCCAAACACCAAAAAGTAATGTATTGGGGTCAGTTAGGTCTGTTCCTACAGCCCGAACTCTATACGATAAATAACCTCTTTCAAATATTAAGGGGATGGTATATGAAAGTGCTTTTGTAGTGATTCTGGTGCTGTTGTGTTTAAAATCAAATTCTACACCGGAAGTGGAAAAAATTCCTCCATTACCATCATAATTATTTACAAAAGTCCATTCCAACTGATACTCAATAGCAGATGTTAGTCCTCCCCATGAAAAGGTTATTTCATCATCATTTACCTGACAATCAATATCAAGAGATTGACTCGAAATATTTAAGTCTTGATTTATAACTGAAGCAAAATCAAACGAGCCATCAACATAAACATCACCATCAATGTAAACATTCTCTGGTAATGTCGGTAAGTTTTGTCCCGCATCATCCACAATGCTTGTTACGGTGTAAACATAACGGTAAGCCCCATTGAAACGATAACTTTCTTGGTCTTTATAACTCTCCGTTGAAAACGGCTGGTATCCCACGGAGAGTGTTATTGGGAAAGTATTTATATACACATTACTTGCATTATAAGTCTCCACCGTTAAGGTAACCGAAATATTAAAATCGTTATCATATAATTTAGTCGTTTCATGGTCAATACCTAATGTAAGAACACCTGTTGCAAGGCTCGGGATAAAATTACTCGGAACAGGAAGAATATTTACTTCCATATTATTATTTAGACCACCAACGGTTACTAATGTCCCCACGTTATCCATGGTAAGACGTTTATGAACAGTTGCTAATTGGTCGGCCATTACATAGCCGTTTGAACCAATAAAAAGGAGAATCAAGAATATTTTTTTTAATCTTATCATGATGGTCTAATTTTTAATCCTTAGGTCAATAAATTCATAATCTTTATAATGAACTGATGGTTTTACTTCAGTTTGGGATATTTCAATGTATTTTGATAAATCAAATTCTTTTGAACTAATGGTCATGTTTTTTTGAAAATTTGTGTATTTTATTTCCAATTTAGGTTGTGAAGAAATGGTTTTTCCTTCATCATTTTCCCAGTCTATTTTTTTACTGTAGTAAATACTGATTTTTTCTATAAACCCCATTTTATTTATGGCTATTTCGGTATATGAAGTTGATGAGGGTTCTTTGTAATAAATAAAATAACTGGTGGAATTGCCTAAAATAGTTTTTTCAATTTTAGTGGTTTTTGACAATCCTTTGCTCAAGTCATCCATATTGTAGCCATTATTAAATGAAGTTTGAGCATTATTAATAATTAGCTGGTTCCCTTCGGGTTGTATGGTTACCATGTATTTATCCGATTGTATTGTTTTTACCCCAAGCATTTCAGCATAAAATTTATTTCCCGATTTTAAAATATAGCCATTTGATTCTTCAAAGGGAGTAACGCTTTCATGCCCTTTGTATGATGCATAATACACGTTAAACCGATAAGATTCCGTTTCATTATAAAACTTACCTATTTCTTGTAAAGCTTCCTTAAACTCTTCTTGAGAAATAAGCACAGCTTTGGCTTGAGCACAAGAAAAATTGCTTTTTCCAACTATAAATATGATGATTAAAATCAGTCTCATTGTTTTTTTGTGCTATTTCTGGTTTCTTGGATAGTCATTACACCTTTTTCGGTTTCTTTTTTAATTCGAATTAACTTCCCTTCTTCGTCGTATTCATAAAATGTGGCATAATGTCTTTCGTCTAATTCAGCCACTAATCTCATGTTTACGGGGTCATACACATATGATTTCATACTGGCATCAAAAGGAAATACCCTAATGTCATCAAAAAAGACATCTACGCCGTCCGCAACTAATTCAATGGCTACATAAGCTGTAGGTGCAGGAACAAAAAACTCTTCTTCTATGCGTTGCCAGCCGTCTATTATCATTCCACTTGCTTTAAATTCTGCTATTTGTGGTAATTCTGTATGATCTGCTGAGTAAAAATGCATTTGAATGATTGGTTTATCATACGATGTTTTTGTTAATGGAGCTCCTGCTTCTTTTGCCCAAGCACTGATGATGTACTTTTGACCTGGAATAGGTCTGAATGAACCAATACAATCTTCGCATGGAGGATCATCAATGCAATCTCTAATGGTAATATTTGTTGATGTGGTATAATTACAACCCTCTATTCCATTAACTGTTGCAGTAACTATATACGTTCCGGGTGTTGAATAAATATGATTACCATTTTCCGAAACAGGTGTTCCATCTCCAAAATCCCACGATAATGTAATATTGCTTAAATTAAAAGTACTGTTGACAATAAAATGAACTTCACTTTCAGCACATTTATTACAAATTTCTTTGAATGAAATATCGTCAATAAAAAGACGATATAAATCATCCTTATTTTCCATGAATATTTTCAGTTCAACATTTGACCCAGAAAAACCAGCTGAAGA
This sequence comes from uncultured Vicingus sp., assembly GCA_964371285.1. GTDB lineage: Bacteria > Bacteroidota > Bacteroidia > Flavobacteriales_E > Vicingaceae > Vicingus. The sequence continues at coordinate 26,331 of CAYJMI010000042.1, forward strand.
CCAAGTACCACTTAACTTATACCAAGTAGTAAGCGGAATAGTATTTGGGTCAATTGAAGCTATAGTTTGATTATCAACTAATAACTTAATTTTATCATTTGTCGCACCCTGTCCATTTTGGGGTGCTATCCAAACCGTAAACTCATAAATGTTATTAGGAGTTATATTAGTAACATTTTGTGCCCAAGCAATATTATCAATAGAGGGCATTGGGTGAGCAAACATAAAAAAACCAGATCCATTCCCGAAAGTGTGGTCTTGAATATCAAAAAATGGAAGATAGGAAGTAGATATACCATAAGTTCCGTCACTACCAGGAAAACTTGAAACATACGTATATTCTGATGTAAAACCAGTTACATTTGGATCGCCAGAACTCCCAACTTCAAAATCGCCATTAATTACCAAATTTGGATTGGAAGCATCACAGTCAATTGTTATATCAGTCGGACAAGTTATTGGTCCACAAGCTAATTCAGGCGAAAAAGAGATATTAAACTCAACATCAAAAATTGCTACCCCACAAGATACTCCATAAATCACTAACACATAAGTACCAACAGACGGAAACGAATTAAAATTAAGGTTTGAAGAAGTGCCAGAACCGTTTTGAACTAAATGGCTTTGTAAATTTCCTGTTTCACAGGAATAACCCTCTTCTAATGGTCCTACTATAGCATAGGTAAAATTTGTTCCACTACCGGAAGTTAAATTAGTTGCACTAATATTTAATGCTTGGCTAGGATTTGTGATGTCGAATTCATACCACAACTGAGCTCCACCACCGACACAACCACAGCTGGTTGTAAACTGAGTATTTTCACATAGTTTTTGTATGTTTTCGCAACTTGAGTTAGTAGGGCAAGGGATTGGCGAACATAAAACTGTTCCTTCTGTTGCTGTTATTTCTATACAACCCGTACAATCATCATCAATTACATCTAGTAAGTACCAACCTGTGCTTAAATTCGAAGCTAAATTAACAGTTCCAGATGTTGCTAATTGCTGATCTATCGGTAAAATACTTCCTGATTGTATATTATTACAAACACCTGAAAAAGTATCATCAAGAAACGGTCCATATAATCTCGCTCCTGCAAGACTAGAAGTATTATCGGTAATTACCATGCTAATTAATGAAGAATTATCAACATAGAAATGATGCCAATTATGCAAAAACAATCCTTGAGAGCATATCGGATATATAACTTGAACTTCATCAATAAAAAATTCACAAGCAGCATTACTACTTCCTATTCTAATAAACTCTACAGTATAGTTTCCCCCAGAAGAAACTGTAAACGGAATATTTATTTGAGAAACCCCACTTGAAGAGACTATATTTGTAGCAATAACAATACTATTAACATCTCTTATATTTATTTCAATATTATTATTTGCACCATTGCAAGTCCCTTTATCTACATCGGCTTTTAAAATATAATCTCTACCTGCAAC
>CAYJMI010000043.1:0-27491 GCA_964371285.1 uncultured Vicingus sp.
GATTGAAACCATGAAAAACAATCCGAAAATCTGTAATTATTTAGATATTCCTTTGCAACATGCTGCTAACAATATGCTTAAGGCAATGCGAAGAGGAACTACACGAGAAAACACCACTAAATTGGTAAATGATATTAGAAAACTAATACCAAATATTGCCATTAGAACTACGTTTATTCTTGGTTTTCCTGGTGAAACAAAGGCTGATATTGAGGAAATGAAAGAGTGGGTAAAGGAAATGAACTTTGATAGGTTAGGAGTTTTTACGTATTCTCACGAAGAAAACACGCATGCTTTTGGGTTGAAAGATGATGTTTCTGAAAAGGAAAAACAAAAAAGAGCTGCTGAAATTATGGATGTTCAACAAAGCATTTCGCTGGCATTAAACCAAAGTAAAATTGGAAAAACATTGAAAGTATTATTCGACAGAGTAGAAGGTGATTATTTTGTTGGAAGAACAGAATTTGATTCACCAGAAGTTGATAATGAAGTGTTGGTAGAAAAGTCAACAAATTTTGTTCGAATTGGTGATTTTGCTATGGTTGAAATTATCGAAGCTGATGATTTTGATTTGTATGGAAATGTAATAGTTTAAATTTGAATAGTTCAACAATACCATATCAACAAACAGTATACTTCTCGAATTTGATTCTTGATTATTTGAATGCAGATGAGAAGTTGACTTCATTTTATAATTTACCTGTTAAAATCGAATCATTTGCCGAAATGATTGAGCAAAGAAAATCGATGCCAATTGATAGAGGTGTTTTGGTTCAGTCGCTTCAAAAACAATATCAATCTGTAGCTATTTCTGAATTAACGAAGTCAAACATTCTAAAGCTTTCTTCCGAAAATACTTTTACAGTAACTACCGGACATCAATTGAATTTGTTTACTGGTCCACTTTATTTCATATATAAAATAATTTCTACTATTAATTTAGCAAAGTCGCTAAAAAAGAACTACCCTGAGTTTGATTTTGTTCCAGTATATTGGATGGCAACAGAAGACCATGATTTTGAAGAAGTGAATCATTTCAACTTATTTGGAAATAAAATAGAATTAGAAAAAACTCAAGAAGGTACTGTTGGTAGAATGAAATTGGTTGGTGTAGATAAGGTTTTTGATAAATTAAAAGAAATACTTGGAAATAGACCAGAAACAGAAAAAATCATCTCTCTTTTTAATAAGTGTTATATTGCTGAAAACACATTTAGTCAAGCAACTAGAGAGTTTATAAACGCTATTTTTGGCAAACACGGTTTGGTTATTATTGATGGAGATGACAGAGCTTTGAAACAGCAAATGTTTGAAGAATTTAGTAAAGAATTAATCAATCAAGAAAACTTTAAAACAATTAATCGAACTACAAAACAAATTGTTGAGCTAGGTTATAAACCACAAATTACACCTAGAGAAATCAATTTATTTTATTTACAAGAAAACTCAAGAGAGCGTATTGTTTTTGAGAACGAAAAGTATCATGTTTTAAATACTTCACTTTATTTTTCAGAAAAAGAAATTATAGCTGAATTAGAAACTTATCCAGAAAAATTTAGCCCAAATGTGGCTTTACGACCTTTATACCAAGAAAAAGTTTTACCAAATTTAGCCTATATTGGAGGGGGAGGAGAGTTAGGATATTGGTTTCAATTAAAAGAAATGTTTAATGCCAATCATATTAACTTCCCAATTTTGGTACTTAGAAATTCGGTTTTAATAATCGATGATGGAAGTAAAAAAAGGTTAGATAAAATTGGAATTACTGTTCAACAATTGTTTGGAGATACTGATTTGTTGATTAACCAATTTTTAAAAGAAAATTCAGAGGAAATACTTGATTTGAAGAAAGAGGAAAGTGAAATAACTCAAGTATTTACTGAAATAATGAATAAAGCTGATAAAATTGATGCTACACTAAAACCCATGATTAGTGCCGAGTTGCAAAAAACACTCAAATCCATTCAAAATATTGAAGTTAGGTTGGTAAAAGCCGAAAAACAAAAAGAAGAAGTAACCATAAATCAAATCAGAAATATAAAAGACAAATTTTTTCCAAAAGGTACTTTACAAGAAAGACACGATAATTTAAGTTTACTTTTTTTACTCTTAGGTTTTAATGCTATTGATGAAATGGTTGAACAATTGAACCCACTTGAACAAGAGTTTAAAATTATTGAAGCTGGGAATTTTAATAAATAACTAAGATTAGAAATAAAGGAACAATTATACTAAATACAATGAATAATAATTTTTGAAAATCTTGTACAGTTTTAATATTCATAAGCCATCTATTTTAAAACAGTTACATGCCCGTTATAAGTTTGGGTAGTAAAATCATTCCAAACTATACGAGCTACATAAAAATAGGTTCCATCAGATACTTTATTTCCTTTATAAGTTCCGTCCCAAAATCCATCTATCATATCCCAAGTATATAATTTTTCTCCCCATCGGTTAAAAATTTGACACTCTATTTCTGAAATATTATCTCCAACAATTGTAAACACATCATTTACATCATCATCATTTGGGGTAAATACATTGGGTATATAAACTAAATTTGGAGTATTAAACACAAAAATAGCTTCATAAGTATCGGAACAAAATTCATTGTGTGCAGTTAAAACTACAGTATATTCTCCATTATTAGTGTAGGTGTGCAAAGGGTTTACTAATGTGTCAGTAATTCCATCGCCAAAATTCCAATGGTAAGTTAAACTATTTGTAGAAGAGTTGGTAAAACTAATTTCAATTGGAGCATTATTGTTAGGTGTGTAATTAGAAGTAAAATCTGCTGTTAAACTATAATCATAAATGGTTTTGTAAGCGGTATCACTTCCGCAACTATTAATCGCAATGGCATAAATTTGTTGGGCATTATTAAAATTTGTCGATAGTAAAGTACTTCCATTCGACCATAAAAAGGTATCACCACCGGCGGCTGTTAAAACAATTCCGTTATTGTTACATATTACAGAATCGCCAGTTATTGAAGCAATTGGTAATACACCTGTGGTTATTGAAATAGACTCACTAATAGTTCCACAAAAATTGTTTGAAGAAACGGTGTAAGTTCCTGCGATTGTAATTGCAATAGAACTTGTGGTGTCAGAGGTATTCCATAAATAATTATTTCCACCATTAGCAGTAAGAGTAATCGTTTCTCCACTGCAAAGTGTATTAGATGATGATGAGCTAAAAATTGTTATAGATGGTGGTGTTATAACCGAAATAGAAACCGATTGCGAATCACGATAACAATCGTTGTAACCAATAACATAATAATTCCCAGTTGTAGTTACATTTTGTGATGTTCCAGTAGTTCCATTAAACCAAAAATAGTTTGGAGCTCCACTAGCCGTTAAAACTGCAATATTTCCAGAACAAATTAGTGTGTCAGAAGCGGTTAAACTTAAATTTATAGTTGGAGAATCAGTTATGGTAATATTATCAGTAGAATTTCCACAAATCGAAGTACTTGTAACGGTATATGTTCCTGCATTTGCCACAACTATTGATGCTGATGTGTCTGTGGTGTTCCACAAATAATTGTTTCCTCCACTGGCTGTAAGTGTAATGGTTTCGCCACTGCATAATTCTGTTGAAGTTGATGAACTAGAAATGGCAACATTTGGAGCCGTTACAACCGAAATAGCAACCGACTGAGAATCGCTATAACAATCGTTATATCCAATTACATAATAATTTCCAGTTGAACTTACAGTTTGTGTGGTTCCAGTAGTTCCATTAAACCAAGTGTAATTTGGAGCTCCGTTGGCAGTTAAGACTGAAATGTTTCCAGGACAAATCAAAGAGTCAGATGTAGTTAAACTTAAATTTATAGTAGGAGAATCAGTAATTGTAATGGAGTCAATTGAACTACCACAAGAAGAAGTACTTGTAACATAATATATTCCTGATGTTGAAGCATAAATTGAATTTGTAGTACTACTTGTATTCCAAAGATAATTTCCAGAACCAACAGCAGTTAATAAAATACTATCTCCGTTACAAAGAACTGTTGATGTGGATGTAATATTTACCGAAGAAGTGTTTCCTCCAATTTGAACCAAAACGCTATCTTTTACAATTTCACCACAGGTAGTTGTTCCTGATAAATAAATATAAAAATCGGCAGTATCAATTGGCGATGAAATGTAATTTGTTGAATTTGTAGTTGGCGAAGAAAAAGTTCCATTTCCTCCGTTCCAAAGTATAGATGTAATGTTTCCTAAAACCGTAGAAGTTAAATTTATAGTTTCGCCTGAACAAATGGTGGGTGATGTGGTGGTAATATCAACAGAACTAATATTGATTGGAGCGATACATCCATCATTAGCGTAAGTATCATTTCCCGACCAACTAAAATCTACTCTTGCCCCATCAGAAGCCATTGGAAATCCAGTCGGGTCAATAAGCAATGATCTATCGTAAGTTACGGCATCATTGCATCCTCCAGGTGAAGAAAAAGACATCGTAAGTGTTCTTAGTCCTGAGGTATTGTAATTTGCAAAATGCCCAGCAGTATTGCCCGAACATTGAAAAATTACAAAAACAGTATCGTTTAAATTCGAGAACGAATTAGCCGAAACATCAAAACTAGTGCTGGTAAGCAAAATAACTTTTGAACCTGCAGGTAAAATATTGGCGGTTGGTTCTTTTAATAAGCCACAGCCTACAATACTGCTATTTAAAGCAGCAACTTTACTGGCAGTTGTAGCGTTTTTGCAAATTCCTAAATAAGGATTTGAAGTATTCGGCCAATTTACATTAAGGTTGGTTACATTTAAGTTTGTCGGACCAACAACAAAACGAACCATTTCATTTTCGCCTTCTATGGTTCCGCAAGCATCTACTAAAATGCTTTCAATTTCAAAACAAGTACTTGGAGTTTGTGCCTGGATTGTGGTAAACGGAGTAAGAATGAATAAAACAAGAACTAATAAACTAGTCTTTGCATCAATAAACATGGTTAAATCAGGAAAAAATTAAGATGGTTTCGGGATATTCCCTCTAGGTAATCAAACTTAATTTTCAATACAAAGATAAGAAGTTAAATAATTAGTTAGTGTTATCTCAATATTAAAAAATCTTAACAATTGTTTATAAGTCAGTTTTTTAGTTGTTAAAACTTAAACAACTAAAAATAATAATATCCAAATTCAAATTTTATCTTTGCGAAATGGAAAAAATAGTGATTTTAGATTTTGGATCTCAGTACACTCAGTTAATAGCAAGAAGAGTGCGTGAGCTTAATGTTTATTGTGAAATTTATCCTCACCACAAAGCCCCTAAAATTGATGCAACTGTTAAAGGAATTATCTTGTCTGGAAGTCCATTTTCGGTAAGAGAAGAAAATTCGCCTAAACCTGATTTAACTATATATAGAAATAAAATTCCATTATTAGGAGTGTGTTATGGAGCTCAATTTTTAGCCCAAAGTAATGGAGGAGAAGTGTTACCATCAAAAATTAGAGAATATGGTCGTGCAAATTTATCTTTTGTAAATAGTAAACACGACTTAATGAAAGGTGTTAGCAACAATTCACAAGTTTGGATGAGTCATGGCGATACTATAAAAACATTACCAACTAACACCAAAATTTTTGCAAGCACACCAGATGTTGAAGTTGCTGGTTTTGAATTTGCTGGAGAACAAACCTATGGAATTCAATTTCATCCTGAAGTTTATCATTCAACTGATGGAACTCAAATGTTGAAGAATTTTATCGTTGACATTTGTAAATGCTCTCAAGATTGGACTCCAAATGCTTTTGTAGAAACTACTATTTCTGAATTACAACAAAAAATTGGAAACGATAAAGTGGTGCTTGGTTTGTCTGGAGGTGTTGATAGCACTGTTTCTGCCGTATTGTTACATAAAGCCATTGGTAAAAATTTGTATTGTATTTTTGTAGATAACGGTTTGCTTCGTAAAAATGAATTTGAAAATGTTTTAGAACAATACAAACATTTAGGTTTAAATGTAAAAGGCGTTGATTCAAAAAATAAATTTTATAAAGCATTAGCTGGAGTTTCCGACCCCGAAACCAAACGAAAAGCGATTGGCAAAACATTTATCGAAGTTTTTGATGAAGAAGCTCATTTAATCGAAAACGTGAGTTGGTTGGCTCAAGGCACCATTTATCCTGATGTAATTGAATCTCTTTCTGCAACAGGTGGACCATCGGCAACCATAAAATCGCATCACAATGTTGGCGGATTACCAGATTACATGAAGCTTAAAATTGTTGAGCCATTACGTTTATTGTTTAAAGATGAGGTAAGGCGAGTGGGAAGAACTTTAGGATTAAACGAGAATCTTTTAGGACGACATCCATTTCCAGGACCAGGATTAGCTATTCGTATATTAGGAGATATAACTCCAGAAAAGGTACAAATTTTGCAAGAGGTGGATTTTATTTTTATTGAAGGATTGAAAAAAGCAAATTTATACGATACGGTATGGCAAGCAGGAGCAATTTTGCTTCCAGTACAATCTGTTGGTGTTATGGGTGATGAAAGAACTTACGAAAAAGTGATAGCTTTAAGAGCTGTTGAATCAACCGATGGAATGACTGCTGATTGGTGTCATTTGCCGTATGAATTTTTAGCAAAAATTTCCAACGAAATTATCAATAGAGTGAAAGGTGTGAATAGAGTAGTTTATGATATTAGTTCAAAACCACCCGCAACAATAGAATGGGAGTGATTAAATGTGTAAATTTATTGATGTGAAAATTTCTAATTTTTATTTCTAATAACGAATAACCAAATATTTGAATAGCTTAATGAAAATACCGAACCTAATATTAACTTTTGTTTTAATCTTCAATTTTCAATTTTCGATTGATAGTTGTTTTGCACAAACTGATTCATTAGAAGTGCATCAAATAAACGGTAAAAGCTATTACATACATGTTGTAGAATCTGGCAATACTTTATATTCCATTTATAAAAAATATAACGTTCCGACAGACGTGATTGAAAAAGAAAATCCTTCCGTTGCTGATGGATTAAGCCTTGGTGAAAAAGTTTTTATCCCAGTAAAAAAAGATTCAGAAGAAGAATTTCAATCCATAGATGGGAATTATTTTTTACATAAAGTAGAAAAAGGAAGAACATTATATTCTTTAGCTAAAGAATTTAATTTACAACAAAAAGACATCGTTACATTAAACCCTGAAATTGATGAATTTGGAATTAAAGAAGGTCAGATGATTAAAATTCCTGTGAAGGAAATTAAACAAACAAAACCAATAGAAGTTGAGGTTTCAGCGAGTAATTATAATACCCATTTGGTGAAGGTCGGAGAAACGTTATATTCATTGAGTAAATTATATCAAGTTTCGATTGATTCTATCAAGCTGGTAAACAATGGTTTGTCTGAAGGTTTAAAAGAGGGTCAAACCATTTTATTGCCAATAAAACAAGGACGCATAGCTTCGCAAAATATTGCTCAAACAACTATAGTTACCACAAATGTTGTTGATACCGTAAAACAAATTATGCAACCTAACACGTTTACTGGCAAAAAATCGGTTTATAAAATTGCCTTGTTGCTTTCTTTTTATATTGAAGAAAATCAAGAAATAACACAAAGTGCGTTAGAAAAAAGAAAAGTATATCCAAAATCAATTTTTGCTATTGAGTTTTATCAAGGAGTTTTATTAGCACTTGATTCATTATCAGATGAGAATACCAAGTTTGAACTAATTCTTTATGATACCAAAGGGCAAGATTCACTACAAATTGTTAAAATTTTATCAAAACCAGAGTTAAAAGATGTGGATTTAATTATTGGCCCTCTTTATGCAAGTAATTTCGAGAAAGTTGCTAACTATGCCCGTAAAAATAATATTCCAATAGTTTCTCCTGTTAAACAAAGTAATAAAATTTTACTAGGAAATGAGTATGTTTTTAAAGTAGTGCCGTCCAAATTATCTTCATTAAATCAAATCGTAAAATTGGTTATTGATAGTTTTAGTACCGATAATTTATTGGTGGTACAATCACAAAACATCACCGATAATACATTAACTGATGGGTATATCAAAGAGTATGGAGCAGCAGTTTTAGGTAAGAATGACACTTCAAGATACTCTCCAATTAAAAAAGTGGTGGTTACTAGAAGTGATGAAATAGTTTCGCATTTAAAGTTAAATGGAAATAATGTAATTTTTATACCAACAACAAATTCAACATTTATTACCAATTTATTTATTTCTTTAACTTCAAAATTAAACTCAAGAGATTATAACAATTGTAAAATTACTTTGATTGGATTAGAAGAATGGTTACAATTTGAAAGTATTGATTTAGAATATTTTCAAACTTTAAATGTCCACTTGTCTGTAAATAATTTTGTTGATTTCGAAAACCAATTAACAAAAGATATTACTGAAAAATATTATAATAAGTTTGAAACTTTCCCTTCAACTAATTCTTTTTTAGGGTTTGATATAGCATCATATTTTATGGCAAACCTTATTAATAATGGTGCAGTTTATAAACCTAACTCAACTAATCAATTGATATCTACTAATTTTAATTTTTTCAAAACAGGTATTGAAAGCGGCTATGAAAACACCTATACTAGACTCGTGAAATTCGATAATTACACCTTAAAAATTGTATATTAGTATATGGATAAAAAACCTGATTCAGTCGAATATGAGATAGATATATTTGAGAATAATTCTAGCATAGATTTCTCTGAAAAAATTAAAATAAAGAGAAACAATGTCCTACTTATTTTCAGAAGAATATTGGTGGGGTTAAAAACTGAAACTCAAGAAACAAAACAAGCCACAATGATTGCTGTTAAGTTTGTTTCAAAAGGTTCAATTACAAAAGAAGAAGAAAAAGAACTACGTCAACAAGTTTTTGATATTTTAAAAACTTTAGGAATTGGAGTTCCTTTTGCATTAATTCCAGGGGCGAGTATCCTTATTCCTATTTTAATAAAAGTAGCTCAAAAAAAAGGAATTAATCTATTGCCTTCAGCTTTCGATGAACATCCAAAAGACTCTACAAATAGCTAGTTTGGATTTTTTTACCAAGTTAGGATTTCAATATTTGCGTATTAAATAATTTATTAGGTTACAGAATAAACCTAAATTTAGGTTTTTCAAAACTTAACTAAAAACACATCATGTTTAAAAAATTACTTTTTTCCATTGCAATTTGTTTGCACTTTCAATTTTCTTTTGCTCAATTAAATATGTCGTTATTAGGCCAACTCACTTTTCCAGGGAAAGGAGATGTTTCTGATATTTGGGGTTATGTTGATGAGTTTGGTAATGAATATGCTATTGTAGGTTTACAAACTGGAGTAGCCATTGTTGATATAACTATTCCAACAGCACCAGTTCAAGTGTTTTTTGCTACAGGAGCAAACACTATTTGGAGAGACATGAAAACTTATAACAACAAAGCTTACATTACTAATGAAGGAAATAATGGTGTAATGATAATTGATTTAGACCCTTTACCCGGAAGTACCGCGTTAACTGTTACTAATTATGCTGGCTCAACATATCCTTTTACAACAGCACACAATTTGTACATTGATGAAAATGGTTATTGTTATATTTTTGGTGCTAACAGTGGAGTAGGTGGAGCAATTATTTTAAACCTCAATTTACCAACATCCAACCCAAGTTTTGAAGCAGGAAGGTATAACCAATATTATTTGCATGATGGAGTTGTAAGAGGAGATACCTTGTGGGGTTCTGCAATTAATGATGGGTTTTTAGCTGTCATCAATGTTACAACAAAATCTTCTCCTGTTACAATGGCTACACACGCTACTCCTAGTTCTTTTACTCATAATGCATGGTTTTCTGACGATAATCAAACCATTTTTACTACTGACGAAAAAAGTAATGCTTATTTAGGTGCTTATGACGTAAGCGATTTAGGAAATATTTCAGAATTAGGCAGGGTTCAATCAAGCCCAGGAATGAACGTGATTCCTCACAATGTTCATTTTATGAATGATTATATCATAACATCTTATTATCGCGATGGTGTTACCGTTCATGATGTTTGCGACCCAACCAACATGGTTGAAGTTGGAAATTATGATACTTCCCCCGCATTTAGTGGAAATGGTTTTAACGGCTGTTGGGGTGTTTACCCCTGGTTACCATCAGGAAACATTATTGCCGCAGATATTGAAAATGGTTTATTTATTTTGGATATTAATTATATCAGAGCTCAAAAATTAGAAGGCGTTGTAACAGATTCAATTACATCTAACCCAATAAATGGAGTTCAGGTAAACATTGTTTCAACTTTAGCAACAGCAAACACTAATGTAATTGGAGAGTACAAAATAGGAATAGCCCAAACAGGCACTTATGATATTGCTTTCTCTAAAGCAGGATACGTATCAAAAACAATTACGGGCGTGAGTTTAAATGCAGTTACTTGCGACCCAGCAATTTTAAATGTTGAATTAATACCTTTAGTACCTTTTACTTTTGTAGTAAATGTAATTGATGCGAACACTTTAGCTCCTGTTCCAAATGCTAAAGTTAGAATTGAAAACACTTCTTATACAAATACAGTAACCACAAATGCTTCAGGAATTTATACTTTTAGCAATTTTACTGAAGATATTTATACCATTACTGCCGGAAAATGGGGTTATGTAACCAATTGTGATGAGAATATGGTTGTTAATGCCGCAAATTCAAATTATACTATAGCAATCAATACAGGTTATTATGATGATTTTTCGTTTAACTTTAATTGGACAATATCTGGAACAGCCACAGCAGGAACATGGGAAATAGGTGAACCTGTAGGAACACTTCTTGGTTCGGATGAATCAAACCCTGATCTTGATGTAACTACCGATTGTAATTTTGAAGCTTTTGTAACTGGAAATGCAGGCGGAAATGTTGGCGATGATGATGTTGATAATGGAGAAACAATTCTTACCTCTCCTGTTTTTAACGCCTCCACTTATGCTAATCCTTATGTAAATTACTACCGTTGGTTTTATAATGCAGGTGGTTCAGGTGCAGCAAACGACCAAATGACAGTTAAATTAAGTAACGGAACAACAACAGTAACCATAGAAACCGTTACTGCTTCAACGATAGGAAATTCATCTTGGGTAGGTAAATCTTACCAAATTTCTTCTTTTTTAACACCTACAAATAACATGAGAGTTATAGTAACTGTTAACGATATTCCCGGAGGACATATTTCAGAAGGTGCTTTCGATAAATTTGAAGTTACTGAAGGATTGGTGAGTATTAATGAACTGAAACAAAATAATGTTGCGAATATTTACCCAAATCCGTTTAATGAAGAAATTAATATTCAATTCTTAAACAATAGACATACTTCGGCTATCCAAATTCAGGTAGTTGATGTTGCTGGAAGATTGGTTGATAAATTCAACTTTACAAATGAAAACAACATTCAATTACAAAATAGCTACAAAAAAGGTGTTTATTTTATAAATATTTATGATGGTAGTGTATTAATTAAAAGCCAAAAACTAGTTAAGTACTAAGCTTAAGAACATCCTAGAACTGAAAGAGGAGCTATATTTATAACTCCTCTTTTAATTTTAATAAGAATTTTTTTATCTTTTCTAGCGAAGTAATCAACTCCACATTTTCGATAGTTTCTTTTCTACTGTTTTTGAGTTTGTTTTTAGCTCCATCTAAAGTAAAACCTCTTTCTTTTACCAAGTGATAGATAATTTTAAGGTTATCAATGTCTTGAACAGTGAATAAACGGTTGCCTTTGTTGTTTTTCTTCGGTTTAATAGTGTCGAACTCTTTTTCCCAAAAACGGATTAAAGAAGCATTAACGTTAAACATTTCTGCAACTTCACCAATTGAGTAATATAATTTTGAGTCTGACATTAAACAAATATAGATAAAAAAATAATAAACTATTTATAATATTTTAAATACAATTTTTCCCCATCAAAAACTGCATAGGAATTATATTTAATCCATTCACCTAAATTAATATAGGTCGATTTATCGTTTAATCTTATTTCAAAAGGTAGGTGCCGATGACCAAAAATAAAATAGTCGATGTGTTCATTTTTTAAATAATCTTTTGCAAAAATGGCTAACCATTCGTTTTCTTCACCTAAAAATTTTTCATCATATTCAACATTTACTTTTCTACTTTTATGACTCCAATAATTAGCAATACCCATCCCTAAATTTGGGTGTAGTCTAGCAAAAGCCCATTGGCAGAGTTTATTGGCGAAAATTTTCTTTATCATTTTGTAGCCGTAGTCTCCTGGGCCTAAACCATCTCCGTGTCCAATAAAAATTTTTTTTCCGTTAAATGTTTTAACTACATTTCCTTCTATCATTTTAACACCAAGCTCTTTAGGAATATAATCAAAAATCCACATGTCGTGATTTCCTCTAAACACAAAAATTGCGATGCCTTGGTCAGTTAATTCTGCAATTTTTCCTTGCAATCGGACAAAACCTTTTGGAATAGCATGTTTATATTCGAACCAAAAATCAAAAATATCACCAACAAGGTATATTTCCTTAGCATCTTTACTGATTTCATCCAACCATTTCACAATTCTTTTTTCACGAGTTAAACTCTCCTCGTAGTTTGGAGCTCCTAGATGAAAATCTGATGCAAAATATATGTTTGTTTTGGTGTTCATGGTTTTACTTTGCTAAAGTAATTAATTTGGAGTAGTTAGGGGTTAAAATTCAAATTTCCGAACCATTTCAAATGGTTTTACTAAGTTAAGATTTAAAGTAAATCTAATCTTTTCTACATATTTAAGTTGATTCAAATCGCTTGATAATTTAATAGGAAAGTATATTTCACAGATGTTTGGAATAAGAATCAAAGTTCCACCGAAACCATAAGTCGCAGGAGAAACTTCATCAACTTCATCTCCGCTAAAATTTCTTGTGGTGTAACCAGTTAAACCAAAATCTGCATATAAACCAATAAATTTAATGGGTGTATTACTTTTTAAATTAATGGCATTTAACCATTTGTTTGATGAAGGAACTGTGGTGTAATTTTTGAATCCACCATCAGAAATCATGGCTTGTTGATTCAAATGCCCTTCAATGGTATTTCTGCCCAATAAAATATGTTCGTACAAATAATCAGAATTACCACTTAAGTTATAGTTGAATCTGGAACTAGCGTTGTTATTGTATAAGAATCTACCAACAAAAAACCGTAAATCTAAACCAGTTCCTTTTTTACGATAGGCAAATTTGTAATTGGCTTCTAAATTAATTTTAACAAATTCAATAGATTGCTGCACATTTACACTTACTTGGTATGGGTTGATGGGATTTTTGCTTTTTAATCCAACCTTCAAATTATTCACATAATACCTTTCAAAACGCAAATCGTAATAAACATTTCCTTCAGGATTTCTTTTGTAACTGGCAACTTCCTCAAAAATATTAATAAACTCATAGCTTAAAAAATATTGTTTAAATTGCCGTTCTCTTCGTTTTCTAAAATCAATTTTAATTTGTGGCGATAACTTATAATATTCCAACGATTGAGTTACAGTGCTATTGGGCTTTTCAAAATTCAAATAACTAAAAGAGGAAGATTTTGTTCCAATGGCAATATCTTCAAAAATGCTGTTGGGTGTGATGTGATATAAGACATTGGCATAACCGTTTACATTTTTTGAACCAAAGGCATACATTGGAGCTAATACATATTCAAATTTTTTACTAGGTAGTATTGAATTATAAAAAGCTGCACCTAACATTACATTGTCATTACTGTTCCAGCCACCAATTGGGGTGAAAAACAATTGTGTTTTATCAGGGTTTTCGATACTTCCAAGCAATTGAATGCGTAAAGGTTCAAGGGTCTTAAATAAACCTTTAGCTTTTAATGTATTGTTTTTTCTCAATATTTCCGGTATATCTAAATTTGCATCAATTTTATAACTGTCGTAATCACCCAATTTAAATTTTAGCAATCCTCTATTACCGATAGATTCGTACCACTGTGTATAAATAATAGAGTCGTTTTTTACTCCAGAAACCGAAAAAGGTCCATTGATTTGACCGTTATTTTTAACTTTCAATAAAATAGAATCGGTACTTGAAGTATCTTTTTTAGTCCCAGTAATTTTATAATCTATTTTACCAGTTGTTTTAATAATATCATCGAAAAACCAATTCAAGTTTTTACCTGTTTCATCTTCAAAAATTTCCCTTAAATTGTTAGGTTGTGGATGTTTAAACTGCCATTCGTTATAGTATCGTTGCATACATTTGTCAAACAATTCATCACCCAAATAAGCTTTTAAGTAATCAAAAACGATGGCTGTTTTAGAATATACAATCCCTCCATAATTCAAGGAAGTATATTCAGCTGCTTTTTCTTCAATAGGTTGATCTTGGTTTCTTCTTGCATTTATTAGATAAGTAAGTTCATACTGGCTTTTATGAGGGTACTGGGCTAAATCAAAAAATTTTAAAAATTTTCTGGCAGAAGTGGAGTCAGAGCTTATTAGTTTTGCATCAGGATATTTTGTTTCAATGTAACGATTTTCATTAAATGAGTTTAAACCCTCATCCATCCATGGGTGATTACGTTCGTTACTTCCTAAAATACCATAAAACCAATTGTGACCAACCTCGTGCATGATGACTGTTTCTAAACCAAAATCACTACTCGATTCTCCAATTACTGTGATGTTTGGATATTCCATTCCACCACCAGCACTCAATGCTCCATCAACAGCAGTTACATGATTGTAAGGATAATCGCCATTCCACAACGAGTAATAAAAAGTCGCATCATTAATGTATGTTATACTTTTTTTCCATAAATGAGCTTCGTTATTGGTAAACATTGCCCAAGTAGTAACTTTTCGTTTAGAGTGCGGTAAAGCAACTTCCCCTTTTAAAACATGGTAACGTTTGTCGGCAAACCAAGCAAAATCGTGTACATTTTCTTGATGAAAATGTAAAGTTTTTACCGTATCGTTTGAAGCAGGAAACGTCATATCTGTCGAAAAATCTACTATTTTATTGGTTTCCTCAGCCAATTGATTTAACCATGCCAATTCTTTTTCTCCATTAACTAAATCACCAGTTGCACCAACAACATAATTTTTTGGTAATCGAATCTTAACATCAAAAGTGCCATATTCCGAATAAAATTCCCCTTGGTCTAAATAGGGCATCTGATTCCATCCATTTTTATCATAAACAGCAGGTTTAGGGTACCATTGTGTTATTTGGTAGGATTGACCCATGTGACCTAATCTGGAAAAAACACCTAGCGGAATCTTTACACTAAAAGGAGTTGAAATTTCGATAGTTTCACCTGGCAATAGTATTTGAGGTAAAAATACTCGACAAATATCTTCATTTTCTATGGTATATTCCCATTGAAGTGTATTTCCATTTGAGGTAAAATTAAGCCCATCAATAAATCCAAGTTTAGAGTCGTGGGCATAATACAATTTGGTATCACCTTCCTCCAGTTTTTGTTTACTTAAAGCAGATTTGTAGTTTTTATAAGCATTTGGCCACAAGTGAAAATAAATAAATTCAAGTTTGTCTGGAGAATTGTTTCTGTATTCAATCTTTTCTGTGGCATCAAGTTGATGAGAAACATCATTTAATCGAACATCAATGTCGTAATTAACTTGTTGCTGAAAATAAGGTTTATTTTCTTGGGCAAATAAACTAGTGGTTATTAAAATCAAAAAGGAAATGTACGTTGTAATTCTCAAAATCTAAACAATTATTTATTTCCATTTGCAGTTATACGCACTGATATTTTTTCACTAATCATTGAAGTCAAAATATCAATAGCAACTTTATTTTCACCACCTACAGGTATTATTAAATCAGCGTATTTCATGGTAGGTTCAATAAACTGATTGTGCATAGGTTTTAGAGTTTTTTCGTATCTAGATAATACTTCTTCTAAATCCCTACCTCGCTCATTGATGTCCCTTTTTATTCGTCGAATTAAGCGTAAATCAGCATCGGTGTGAACAAATATTTTTATATCACACAATTTACGAAGAGCTTCATTGGTAAAGATTAAAATTCCTTCAACAATTAAAATTTCTTTTGGATGAATAACAGTATAGTCTTCAGTTCTTGAATGTGTGGTGTACGAATATATGGGTTGTTCTATGGGTTGGTTATTTTTTAATGTTGATAAATGATTTAATAATAAATCAAAATCAATTGAATTTGGATGGTCGTAATTAATTTTTTGACGCTCTTCAAAAGTTAAATCCGAATTATAATTGTAATAAGAATCTTGCATTAAAATAGCCACATTTTTTTCTGGTACAACGTGTGCAATTTTTTGAACAACCGTTGTTTTCCCTGACCCTGTTCCTCCTGCAATGCCAATTATTATCATTAGTCTAGTTTATTAGTTTAAGGTTTAAAGTTTGAGATTTGAGGTTTTGAGTTTCTAGTTACTGGGTTCGCTCCTCTACGAAAGCCCCTCCTTCGGAGGGGTTGGGGAGGCTTTTGTATATAGACGAAAGAAGTTCTTTAATCAAAAAAGTCATGATTGGTTCTGAATTTTTAGCTATTTCTTGAACTTCTTCATGGCTAATTTCTACAATTTTTCCTTTTACACCCAAATCAGTAATTATAGATAAAGCTACACAAGGCAAACCAATATGATTTGCCACAATTACCTCAGGAACCGTACTCATTCCTACAGCATCCGCACCAATAATCCTGGCATAATTATATTCTGCAGGAGTTTCATAAGTTGGCCCTGATAAAGCTGCATAAACACCTTCTTGAAGCTTAATTTTATTGGTAGATGCCACCTCTTTAATAATGTTGTTTAATTTAATAGAATAAGGTTCACTCATGTCAGGAAATCGTGGACCAAGTTCATCAATGTTTTTACCACGCAAAGGGTTGTCGGGTAATAAATTGATGTGGTCATTAATTAACATAATATCACCAATTTCAAAATTGTTATTTACGCCACCGCTTGCATTACTTAGAATAAGTTGTTTAATCCCTAATGCATATAAAACCCGTATTGGAAAAGTACATTGTTGGGCAGTATATCCTTCATAATAATGAAACCTGCCTTTCATGGCAACAATAGAAACACCATTTAATTTTCCAATAATTAAACTTCCTTGATGACCTTCAACAGTAGAAATAGGGAAATGTGGAATTTTTTCATAAGGAATAGAAATCTCAATATCAATATTGGTGGTTAAGTTTCCAAGTCCACTACCTAATACAATACCTACCAAAGGTCGTGTCTCGGTTAATGATTCAATATAATTTTTAGCTTTTTGTATTTGCTCTAACATACTTTAATATTTTATTGTCGAATTCTTCTTTATCATTACCATGAAAACATACTTCTATAGGTAAATAAAAAATAGGAAGTTCTTCAATTTGTTCTTTAATTTCGGGCAAAGATAATCGCATAATATCTTTTTCGGTAGATATTATTAATTTATTATTTCCAAATAAATTAGCAAAGGCAGCTTTGACGTTTTCGATGTCCTCAGTATTGAAATTATGATGATCAGGGTATTTTATATGCTCTACAATATTATACAGGTCTTTTAAATGATAAAATAACGGTGCAGGTTTAGCTATTCCTGTAATTAACAAAATAGAACAGTTGTTTTGGTTTGAACTCGTTAGTTGAAGAATTTCTTGTGCATTTTTTGTGTAAGGAACTAAATGGCTATATTTTGTATAAGAAAAAAAGATTTCTTGATAAGGCTTTGGATTTAAATCCTCTTTTATTCTTCTTCGATCTAAAGGAGAAAGTATATTGGGAGTTTTTGATACAATAATAATATCAGCTCTTGAGCTACCTATTGACCATTCTCTTAAACGCCCAGAAGGTAACAGGTGGTCGTTGATGTATAGTCTTGAAAAATCAGTTACAAGAATATTGATTCCTGGTTTAACAGCTCGGTGTTGATACGCATCGTCTAAAATAATAATATCAGTATCGGGCAATGTACTTTTTATGGTTTGGATTCCTCTAACTCTTTTTTCATCAACTGCAACAATAATATTATCAAATTTAGTTTTATATTGTAAGGGTTCATCACCTATGTCATTTATTGTAGAATTTTCATTTGCCTGAATAAATCCTTTCGTAGTTCTTTTATAACCTCTACTTAATGTCGCTATTTTATAAGCACTTAAAAGCCGAATTAAATATTCAACATGAGGTGTTTTTCCTACTCCGCCAACATTCAAGTTGCCTACAGAAATAACGGGTATTTTGAATTCAACTGATTGGAGCAATTCAAAATCATATAATTTGTTTCTTAAATAGGTAGCTAAACCATAAATAAATGAAATAGGATACAATAATATGCTCAATAATTTGTTCAATAAATGTAGTTTAATGAGTTAGATTTATTCGTAAATGTGATAAAAAAATAAGTTGCATTACAAATTTTTCATAAAAATAATTAAAAAACTTGCATTTTAAATATAAATTGCTTTAACTTTGTGTGTGATGAACACGAATGTCAAAATATCAAATCTAATAAAAGGGTTATTACTTATCGTAATTTCTACTTTTATTTTTGCTTGTTCTAAGTGTGAAGGACCTGTTCCATCATCTTCGTCAAATTCAACTCCAACAGCTATCGGGACTAGTTCGTCTTCAATTGATTTAGATGACAAATCATTGCCAAACCCAAAACCATCAGAAACATCAAAAGGTGTTGTAGGTGGAGATGATAATGAAGACGACGATGACAATCGAGGTGGTTTTCCAAAAAGAAAATAACATTTTCTTCCCCACCTTATTATTTATTAAATAAGCCCTATTTCTTTTTGTAACTACATCGTTAGTATAAATTTTCTTTTAATCAAATTTCGTATTTTCTAATGCTGAATTTATTTAAAGAAGCAAAGCTTTTTAAAAAGCTTTGCTTCTAATTCAAAGAAAAAAACCACAACACAAAAACTCCTATTTTCAACCGTTAATCAAATGTTGTGAATAAGTTTCCAACATTCTTTATAAATTTACACTATAATTATTTGGATTAAAAAATATATATTCTATATCTTTGGCTCCTCTTAATTTGCACGATTAATATTATTTATAGATTAAATTACTGAATATGTTGAAAAGACTAGCTGTATTTACGTTGTCCATGATTATAGGGCTTATTGCCTTTGCACAATCTGGTGGAACAATCAAAGGTAAAATGATTGACAAATCTAATAACGAACCATTACCTTTCGCAAATATTGTGGTATTTAAAGGTGGTGCACAGGTTGCTGGTACCATGACAGATATGGATGGTAAATACACTATCTCAGCATTAACTCCAGGTTCTTATGAAATTCAAGCATCTTATGTGGGTTATCAACCTGTAAAAATGTCGGGTATTGTAGTTAATGACGGTAAAATTACCTTTTCAGATATAAAAGCTGGCCAAGGTATTGATATCGGTGAATTCGAATTAATTGACTATGAAGTTCCTTTAATTTCTAAAGATCAAACTTCTTCGGGAGGAACGGTATCTAGAGAAGATATTGCTAAGATGCCAGGTCGTTCGGCTGCATCTATTGCACAAACTGTAGGTGGTGTAAATGTTAATGAAGATGGTTCTTATAATATAAGAGGTTCTAGAACTGAAGGAACTGATACTTATATAGATGGAATTCGGGTTCGAGGTTCAGCAAATTTACCAAATGCTGCAATTGAGCAAGTAACGGTAATTACTGGTGGTATGCCTGCCGAATACGGTGATGCAACAGGTGGAATTGTTAGTATTACAACTCGTGGGGCTTCTAAAGAATGGTTTGGTGGTTTAGAATATTTAACATCGGGGTTTAAAAATGGTGATAAAGTAGTAGGATTAGATAAATTTGGGTATAACTTGTTAGGATTCAATTTAGCTGGTCCATTATTTACGAAGAAAGATACAGCTGGAAATAAAACAGATGCCATTGCAGGTTTCTTTCTTTCTGGTGAATTAAAAAGCGAGGTTGACCCTCGTCCATCTGCTATTGATAACTATAAAGTAAAAGATGATGTAATGGAAGAATTGAATAAAAATCCATACATTAGAAGGCTTGATGATGCATCTAGTATAATAAACAGTGCTTCTTATATAAAATCAAGCGATTTAGAAACCACAAAATTTAGACAAAATGTAGGAAGAAAAGGAATGAATTTATCGGGTAAAATAGATATTTCTCCTACTAAAAATACTACCATTACTTTAGGTGGAACGTTTGATTATGAAGATAGAAATGCTGAGGTTCGTAGTACTTCAGGAGCTTACTCCTTATTTAATTCACAAAAAAATCCTCAAGTTATTGATCGTACATGGAGAACCTATGCTAGATTTACTCAGCGTTTTGATAACAATGAAGATAAAGACAACCCATCTTTAATCAAAAATGCATTTATTTCTTTACAAGCGGATTATTCTAATGTATTTAATAAAGTACAGGATAGAGAGCATCAAGATCAATTGGCAAATTACGGCTATATAGGTAAATTTAAATCTACCAAAGAAAATACCTTTAACATGGGTCAATCTCCTGAAACGTTTGTTTCGCTTGATGCAAACGGCAACGCTGTAGATACCATTAGAGGATACTTAGCAACAAACGAAGTAACCCTTTATGAGTTTACCAGAGATGAGATAAATCCAATTTTAGCGAACTATACGGATAATTATTATCAAATTTTTGCCAACGATCCTATTGGTAACTGGCAACGCCCATCACAAGTACAAGGTCAGGGTGGTTTGTTAAATGGTGATAATCCAAGTTCGGTCTATAATTTGTGGTCTTCTATGGGTGACCAATATAATGGTTACCAAATGACTAACCAAGATCAATTGAGGATTACCATTGCTGGTAGTGCTGAAATGAAAGGACATTCTATTAAAGTAGGGTTTCAATATGAACAAACTGCTACTAGTTCTTACAATATTTCCCCTGCTGGTTTGTGGACTACAGGTAGAGGTTTAGTAAATACACATTTAGACAATAGAGACTTTACAGAAGGAAACTATAGTGTTGGAACTACCCCTTTTTATTGGCCATCTACTGATACTCTTAGTACTACAGGTTTTGATACCATTTATCAATATACGTTCAAACCTTTCTATGGTGAAAATCAAACTCAATTTGATAAAAATATCAGAACAAAATTGGGCTTAGTTGAAAAAGGATTGGATTGGATAGATTTTGATTCGTACGGTAATGGCTTATGGACGGTATCGGATTTTACTCCTGATGATTTGTTTAATAACCGTGGACAAAATGGAATTAATTATTATGGTTATGATTACACTGGTAAAAAATTATCAGGAAACCCATCATTAGATGATTTTTTCTATGATACTGATGACAAAGGAAATTTAAAAAGAGAATTAGGTGCTTTTAAACCTATATATATGGCAGGTTATATTCAAGATAAATTTGCATTCGAAGATTTAATTTTTAACATTGGTGTTCGAGTGGATAGATATGATGCCAATCAAGCTGTACTAAAGGATAAATATTCTTTGTTTCCTGTAAAAACAGTTGCTGAAGTGGGTGATATTCCTGATAAACCTTCGAATATTGGTAATGATTTTGTGGTTTATGTTGCTGATGCTGGTGATCCAAGTATAAATGCTATTGTAGGTTACCGTGACGGTGATACTTGGTATGATGCTGACGGTAAAGAATTAACAGATCCATCTGTCCTTCACGCTACAGGAACACCAAACCCATGGCTGGTTGATGCCAATGATAATTCAGTAATAAAAGATTTAAGCCCTGCTTCTTTTAAAGATTATGTGCCTCAAATTAATGTATCTCCTCGTATTGCATTTTCATTTCCTATTTCTGATGAAGCGTTGTTTTTTGCTCACTACGATGTGTTAACACAACGCCCTTCATCTAATGGTAGTTTGCAATTGATTGATTATTTGTTGATTCAAAATAACAACGACAGAATTAATAATCCCGATTTAAAAGCTGAAAGAACCATTGACTACGAATTAGGATTTCAACAAAAATTGAATAACTATTCTTCATTAAAATTATCGGCTTTTTATCGTGAACAAAAAGATATGATTCAAGTAGTTAGGGTTACAGGTGCTTACCCTGAAAATTATTTATCCTACGGTAATCAAGATTTTGGTACAGTTAAAGGGATGACTTTCTCTTATGATTTAAGAAGAAAAGGTAATTTTTCGATGAGAGCTGCCTATACGTTACAGTTTGCTGATGGTACTGGTTCCAGTTCAACCACATCATTAAATTTAGTTTCCAGTGGTAATAGTAATCTAAAAACTTTAATGCCTTTATCTTTTGATCAACGTCATGTTATTGTTTTGGCTGCAGATTATAGATACGGAGCTGGTAAAAATTATACAGGTCCAGTTTTGTTTGGTAAAGAAATTTTTGCCAATACTGGTGCAAACATTATTTTTAGAACAGCATCTGGTGAACCTTATACCAAAACATCGAGAGTGGTAAATAGTGCTGTAATATCTGGTGCGGCTAATAGCCCAATTGTAGGTTCATTTAACACCTCACGTTTGCCATGGACAACCACTGTAGATTTAAAAGTGGATAAAAATATCGACTTAAAATGGGGTAAAGGTGAAGGGGAAGAACGAACAAAAGCATACCTGAATGTATATTTCCAAATTTTGAATGTATTAAATACTCAAAATATATTAGATGTTTATTCTGCAACTGGTAATGCTAATGATGATGGATTTTTAGCTGCTGCTGAATGGCAAACAACAATTGCTGCAAATCCTGATGAACAAGCTTTTAGAGATTTGTATCAGGCAAAAATGGCAGACCCATCGAATTATGCTTTACCTCGAAGAATTAGATTAGGATTACAGTTAAATTTTTAATCCGTCAGCTAGACGGAATCACTTAAGATAGATAGATATGAAAAACCGACGTAATAATACTACCAAACTTGTTTTAGCATGTATTGCATTACTTGCTTTTGGACAGCTACACGCTCGAACGGCTAATACTAACAATAATGGAAATGGCAATAAAGTTGGTGGTACTAACCCAACTCCAACTGCAGGTTGTTCTCCGGCAGTTGCATTGGCATCTCTTGAGTTTAACAATGTAAGGGCTAGAATTGATGCTACTGGAGGTAGCATGTTCCAAGACAGAGCCAATAGTATTGCTGCTTATAATGTTCCAAAACAAAATTCTGAAAACGATCCCTTATATACTGCTTTGTATGCTGGTTCGTTGTGGATAGGTGGTGTTGATGCTGCAGGGCAATTAAAAGTGGCAGCCGTAACTTTTAGAGCTGGTGGTGCTAATGATTTTTGGCCTGGTCCATTAGATAATACCGCTGAGGTAAATACAAATACTTGTGAAGTTTTTGACCAATTTTTTGGAATTTCCCGCCCAATGGTTAACGAGTTCGTTTCTTGGTTTGCAGATCCTTCTTCTAATCCTGGGTATCAAATTCCTGCTGCCATCATAAATTATCCTGGTAGAGGAAATACTGTAAAAAAGAAACAACAAAGTTATTATGTTGCTGATCAATTAGCTCCTTTTGTTGATGTTGATGGAGATACCTATTACGATCCTACGAAAGGTGATTATCCTTGGTACGATATAAAAGGAACGAACGATTGTAGAACAAACAGAGAAGTTCCTTTGTTTGGCGACACCACCTTATGGTTTGTATTTAATGACAAAGGAAATACTCATTCTGAGTCACAAGGTTTATCTATTGGTATGGAAATTCGTGGTCAAGCCTTTGCTTTTGCCACCAATGACGAAATTAACAACATGACTTTTTACAATTATGTATTGATTAACCGATCGAATTTTACCTTTCAAAACACCTATTTTGGTCAATGGATTGATGCAGATTTAGGAAACTTTAATGATGATTATGTGGGTTGTGATGCTTCCAGAGGTTTAGGATATTGTTACAATGGAGATAATAATGATGAAGATGCGAATGGGGTTACCGGATATGGTGCTACACCACCTTTTATTGGTGTAGATTTTTTTGAAGGACCGTACATGGATGATGATGGAATGGATAATCCATTAACAACGGATGTTAATACCGCCTTGTTTCAAAATGGTATCCCTTACGCAGGTCTAGGTATTGGTTATGGTGATGGCATTATTGATAATGAACGTTACGGTATGCGTAAATTTGTTTATTATAACATTGGTTCTGTAATTAATGGTAATGGTGACCCAAGAAATGCTGTGGACATATACAATTACTTACGTGGTAAATGGCTAGATGGTGTTGGAGACATGACATGGGGAGGAACAGGAAATCCAGCCGTTACTGGGAACACAGTTAAAGCTGATTTATTGTTTCCAGGAGATTCTGATCCACTATTTTGGAGTACTCAAGGAATTAACGTAACACCTGTACCTTGGACTGAGGCTGTTGCTGGAAATCGTGTTGGTGATAGGAGATTTATTCAATCGGCAGGTCCGTTTGAGTTGAAACCGGGTGCAGTTAATAACATTACTGTTGGAGTGGTTTTTGCAAGAGCGTTAACTGGTGATAACCTTTCTTCTTTAACCTACTTACAAGTGGCAGATGATAAAGCACAAGCCTTATTCGACAATTGTTTTAGAATTTTAGAAGGCCCGAATGCACCTGATGTTACCGTTCAAGAGTTAGAAAATGAATTGATTTTATTTTTATCGAATAATAACCCAATTTCTAATAATTATAAAGAAAGTGCTAACCTTAAAGACCCTTTTATTTCTATTCCAGATACTTTGGATGGAATTTACCAAGGTTCGAATGAAGATAGAGATTCACTTAAATATTATAAATTTCAAGGATATCAGATTTATCAAGTTAAAAACACCAATGTTTCTGTTACCCAGTTATCAGATCCAAGCGTGTCTAGATTAATTGCACAGGTTGATATCAAAGACAATATTTCTCAAATTGTTAATTATACTTATGATGCATTAATTAATGCAAATGTTCCTAAAGAAATGGTAAGGGGTAATAACCAAGGAATAAATCATTCTTTTAGAGTTATAGAAGATGCTTTTTCAACAAGTACAAGCAAAAAATTAGTAAACCATAAAACCTATCATTTTATTGCCATTGCTTATGCATATAACAATTGGAAAACAGTAGATCCACAAATGTTTGCCTCTGGAGGCCAGCTAAAACCTTATTTAGCTAGTAGAACAAATTCTTCAGGTGGAGGTATTCGAACATATTCTGGTATACCTCACAATCCAAAACCAACCAATGGTGGTACAGTTGTTCATTCAGAATATGGCGATATGCCTGAAATTACAAGAATTGAAGGTGCTGGAAATGGAGGATTAGTTTTAGAATTAACTTCTGCTTCAGAAGCTCAAATTGTATCGAGTAATTTTATGGATTACCCAGTTTATCAAGCAGGTTATGGACCTCTTGAAGTAAAAGTGGTAGATCCTTTAAATGTAAAAAAGGGAACGTATTATTTACAGTTTTTAGATTCAACTACTGCTCCCGTTGGTGTTAATTCTTTAGATGATGCAATTTGGAGGGTGATTAATGGTGCAGATACAATTTATTCCGAAAGGAACATTAGTTTTAGGAATGAACAATTGTTTAGCAATTTAGGTTTTTCAGTTACTTTAAGCCAAACCACTTCACCAGGTGTTGAAATTGGAGTAGGTGAAAACAATGGATTTATTTCTACAACTATTTCTTATGCTAATACAACTAAACCATGGTTGTCTGGTGTTTTTGATGTGGATGCTGCAAATGATTTGAATTGGATTAGATCTGGAGTGCAAAGTTTTGATCAAGTAGGACCTCCTGCAATTGCAAGTGAACATAATGACTATTTGATTGGAGGTATTTCATTAGACCCAGATCAAAAATATGAAAATATGTTGAATGGTACTTGGACAGCTTATAGATTATTATCTACAATGACTCAAGGAACAAATAAACCTTTTTCTAAAGTTAAACATGCTCCTGGAATAGTTGATCACTGGACAAATACTGCAGGAACTACAACAAACTATTATACAACGGTGACACATTCTTTATCTAAATTATCCAACTCACAATCGGTTGATATTGTATTTACGAATGATAAAAGCAAATGGACACGTTGTGTAGTATTTGAAACTGGTAGCGATAGGGTAAATGTTGAAGGAAATGTTGAATATTTTGCTAAACGTTTTGCAGCTAGTGTAGATCAAAACGGTAACCCTGATGGGTCACTTAATCCGTTGGGTGCTGCAGGAAATGGTATGGGTTGGTTTCCAGGTTATGCCATCAATGTTGAAACAGGAGAACGTGTTAACATGGCTTTTGGTGAAAATAGTCAATATATCAACTACAACGGAAGAGATATGAAATGGAATCCCACTTCAGATTATTATAAATGGGATTCTATTAACATGGTGTTAGATACCGTTGCTGGAGCAAGACATTATACCTATGTATTTAATACCAGATATGATGGATGTTATAAATTAGACAGTTTGTTATCTTTACCTAGAATTTCACCAGGAAGTGCTTCACTTGCAAAAACTCAAAAATACATTGCAGAATCTGCCATGTGGGCTGGTTTTCCTTTGGTCGCTAATGGTCAATCATTACTATCTAGCGATGCAAGAATAAAAATTAGAGTAACCACTCCTTATAAAACGTTTGTCACAACAAATACTAGTAATCCAACCTCTTTTGGTAATGGCCAGCGACCAATGTATATGTTTAGTATGGATGCTTATGCAGTTGAAACAGGTGTAGCATCTGCTGCAAAAGAAGTATTAGATATGATAAAGGCTGTACCTAATCCTTATTATGCATATTCTGAATACGAAAATGATAAATTCGACAGCAGAATTAAAATCACCAACTTACCAGAAGAATGTACCATTTCGATTTACAATGTTGGTGGTACGTTAATGAGACGATATGTTAAAGGAGATTCTAAAACCAGTTTAGATTGGGATTTAAAAAACAGTTCGGGTATTCCAGTGGCTGGTGGAGTTTATTTGATTCATGTTGAAATTCCTGATGTTGGAGAAACTGTAATTAAATGGTTTGGAGTTGCTAGACCAACGGATTTAAATGGATTGTAAAAAGTGACAAGGGACTGGGGATAAGAAACCAGTAACTAAAAACTAAAAACTTAAAAAAGGTTTGAATATGAAAAATATTAAAATTTTAATAACACTGGTTGTAGTAGGATTAACTGCCACCACATCAGTTTTTGCTGGTAATGAAGATAGAGCTGGAGAAGCTGGAGCTTCGCAATTGCTAATTAACCCATGGGTTAGAAGTGTTGGTTTCGGTGGGGCTAATACTGCATCGGCTGTTGGTTTAGAAGCCATGAGCTTGAACATTGCTGGTATGGCTTTTACTCGAAAAACAGAGGTGATGTTTACCAATAAAAATTGGCTGGTAGGTAGCGGTACTAAAATTAACTCTTTCGGATTAACACAAAGAGTTAGCGAAACTGGTGTTTTAGGTGTTTCTATCATGTCTATGAG
>CAYJMI010000044.1:0-27193 GCA_964371285.1 uncultured Vicingus sp.
AATAAACATTGTACCGATTGCAAAATAATTATGATTAGTGCCCAACAAAATAAAAATGTAACTACTCAATTAATGCAACAAGGTATTTATGAATATGTTGATAAAAATATAAATTCAAACAATAGAATTGGAGCAATATTGCAAAAAATATTAAAAGATGAATCTGAACTCATCGAAATTAAAAATTTGGAGGAATAGTCATGGAAACTCAAGAAAAAAATAAAAGTGTATTTGCAAAAAACATGATGATATTATTTTTTGCTTCAAGCACTCTTGTTGTTGGTTATTTGGCTCTCGACCAATATACCGAAAAACAACAAATACAACAACAAATTGATACAGAAAATACTGAGATAGAGCAATACTTGTTCGATTCTTTCGCAGAAATAGAACAAAACCTTGCTGAGATAACTGCTCATGAAGGAAATTTACAATTAGATTTGAGTGGTAAATATGCCGAAGAAATATTATCACCAGAAGAAAGAATTAACAGAGAAATAGGACACATTGAAAGTCTTATGAATGAAAACCAACATCTGATTGCAAGTCTGCAAACCAAAGTTGGTAATCAAGACAAACAATTAATCAAGTATAATAATCGTATCAATGGACTTAACAAAAAAATAGAACAATATAAAACTCAGGCTTATGAATTAAACCAATTAAATAATTCACTATCAGAAGATTTGATAGAAGTTAAAGATGAAAACATAGTATTAACCTTTAATAACGAACAAAAAGAAAATCAGATTGATGAACAAACAGAAGTGATTAACAAACAAACTGAAGACATCAATAAAAAAGAAGAATTGATACATACCGTATTCTATACCGTTAGTTCTTATCGTGACTTAGAAGATGCTGAAGTAGTACAAAAAGAAGGTGGCTTACTTGGCTTTGGTACAACCAGAATATTAAAGGACGACTTTGATAGGAGTAAGTTTATTAAAATAGACAAAAGAAGGAATACACTTATACCGGTATTCAGCAAAAAAGCAAAGTTAGTAACAAAACATAACAGCAGTAGTTATGAGTGGATAGTTGAAGACCAACAAATTAAGTGGATAAAAATCAGCGATCCTGAATTGTTTTGGGAAAGCACCAAGTACATGGTGATAGCCACACGTGAATAAAAATCAGGTATTGTACAAGAGAATTAATAGTGAAATACGGTAGTATCAATAGGAATCGGGTTGTTTTTAACAACCCGATTTCACTTAAACCCTACAAAAATGATAACAAAACATATATATATGCTGTGTTTATTCTTGGCTACCTTATCACCCACTTTTGGTAATAATGAAAAAACCGTTAAATACATCTCGGAAGCAAACGACTTGGCTCATATTTCATTGGAATTAAAAAATAATGGTCGGTTTATTATTGTGTTTGATGAGGTAGATGGTAGTAAAACCTATAAATTTAAAGGAAAGTGGGAAGTTTTAGAAAATAATTATCTTCTAAAATTTAAGGGTTTTAAAGTTCCAAAAATGGAAATATTATTTGAACAAAATCTACAATCCAATCAGGTAAAAATTATCAATAAACGTACTGCAAGTTTTTCCATCCGTCAAAGCGGAATTTGGATTTGGGGTGTTTATTGCAAAAAACAATAATTAATTCTTTTTCATTTTGAAAAAAATATTTCAATTATGAAAAATTCTATGCACAATACTTTGTCATAAATAATTAATAATCAATAAATTAAATTAAAAAATTTATCATAGGCACGTATTTGGAATATTGTTTAACAAACCAAAAAATTAAAGTCATGAAAACAATAAAAATGATATTAACATTAGCAACCATTTTAGTATGTGTTTTAAATGTAAATGCTCAAGATAATGGTAATACACCTTCTTTAGCAATAAATACTTCGAGCTACAAAACCGCTATAGGATTACGAGCCGGAGAAACATCAGGGTTAACCATTAAACGATTTATTGGCAGCAACACCGCACTTGAAGGAATTGTTGGTATTTGGAGTCATGGACTTAGTGCTACCTTATTGTTTGAAAAATATACCCCTGCATTTAATGTTAGCGGATTAAATTGGTATTATGGTGCAGGTGGGCACGTTGCCTTTGAAACAAGTCGAAATGTATATGACTACAGAAACGGGCGTTATGATAAATATCATGATGGAAGTGTTGGCCTAGGAATTGATGGATTGATAGGAATTGAATATAAAATTCCAGCTATTCCGTTTGCACTGAGTTTAGACATGAAACCATTTATAGAAGTTATTTCGAGAGGAGGAGTATGGATCTCGCTTGATCCGGGTTTAGGAATTAAGGTAACTTTTTAATTAAATTTGAATAAAAAAATATTAATACTAACTTAAAAATAGTGTCATGAAAATAACAACTAAAATATTTTTGATAGTAGTTTTAATTCTAACTATCATTATTATAGGATGTAAAAAAGATAATAATACAAACTCTTCATCTCAACTTATTACTCCACAAAACTTTTTAGCAGCTGATCAATATACCTCACTAATAATTGAAATAAAATATGTAGAAGGTTATAGCCCTACTCAAGAATCGTTAAATAACCTTAAAAGTTTTTTATCGGCTCGATTAAACAAACCTGACGGAATAACAATAATTACAGGCAGCCTTCCATCAAAAGGTCGAACATCTTACTCGTTACCCGATATTCAATATATTGAAAAACTTAGCAGACAATATCAAACAAACAATAAAACATTAACTGCTTTTATTTTCTTTGCCGACGGTGGATACATTGAAGATACTGAAAACACAAAAATTTTAGGTATAGCTTATGGAACAACATCTGCTGCTATTTTTGGAAAAACTATTAAAGATTTTTCAGGCGGAATAACTCAACCTTCGCAAGAAGTTCTTGAAACGACCATAATGAATCACGAATTTGGTCATCTTTTAGGCTTGGTAAACTATGGGTCAAAAATGCTTTCTAATCATCAGGATGTAGCACATGGACACCATTGCATTAACGAAAATTGCTTGATGCACTATAAAGTTGAAACTTCCGATATCATTGGTAATTTAATTGGCGGAAACATTCCAGAACTTGACAATAATTGCATCAACGATTTAAGATTAAATGGTGGAAAATAAACTTGTTTAAAAAATGAAGTTTAGTTTCTTATATTAACCATTCTCTATTATTTTTTTTATCTTTGCTCCTATTATTTATTATAATAACTTGGGGAATTAGCTCATTTGGCTAGAGCGCTTGCCTGGCAGGCAAGAGGTGGTCGGTTCGATTCCGATATTCTCCACTTATTTAAAAGCACCCTTTCGGTGCTTTTTGTTTTTTTGATGGTATTATGTATTTTGTTTATATCTTATATTCATCAATTATCGACAAATATTATGTCGGTCAAACTGAAAATCTAGAACGTAGATTATCTGAACATAACTCTAAAAAAAATCTTGGTGCTTCAGATTGGCAAATGAAATATTTTGAACCTTTTGAAAACAGAAGTGATGCTATTAGAAGAGAATATGAAATAAAAGCTAAAAAAAGAAGAACATACATTGAATGGCTAATTGCTAATGTTGGGTAGAGCGTCCCGCAGTATTGCGGGAAGGTGGTCGGTTCGATTCCGATATTCTCCACAAAAGCTTTAGATTTTTCTAAAGCTTTTTTTGTTTATTTTCACAAAAAAATTCACACACGATGAGTAAAATAATTGTTTTAGGTTCGGGAATGGTTGGAAGTGCAATGGCTATTGATTTAGCTAAAAAACACCAAGTAATGTTAACCGACCGAAGTCAACAAGTTTTGGATAAAATAAAAGCAAAATGTAATAGTTTATCAACTTTTGTACTTGATGTTACAAATATTGATTTATTAAAATCAACCATAAAAAATTACGACTTGGTAGTTTGTGCAGTTCCCGGATTTTTGGGTTTTAATACCTTAAAAGCAATTATTGAAGCAGAGAAAAATGTGATTGATATTTCTTTCTTCCCTGAAAACTCATTGGATTTAGATGCTTTAGCCAAACAAAAAAATGTAACTGCCATTGTCGATTGTGGTGTTGCGCCAGGTATGGACAACATTATTTTAGGTTATTACAACGAAAAACTGAAACTGGACTTTTTTGAATGTTTGGTTGGTGGTTTGCCAAAAGTAAAAAAATGGCCATTTTGCTACAAAGCACCCTTCTCCCCAATGGATGTAATTGAAGAATATACTCGTCCTGCACGATATGTTGAGAATGGACATGTGGTGGTAAAAGAAGCCTTGACTGATTGCGAATACATCGAATTTGATAAAGTAGGTACCTTAGAATCGTTTAACAGTGATGGTTTACGTTCCATCATTTTTACGATGCCGCACATCAAAAACATGAAAGAGAAAACCCTGCGTTACCCAGGTCATGTAGAATACGTAAAAGTGTTGAAAGAAAGTGGCTTTTTTAACACCGAAGCCATTGAGGTTAACGGACAAAAAATTGCACCATTAGATTTTACCAGCAAAGTGCTGTTTAACGAATGGAAATTGGGTGAAACCGAAGAAGAACTAACCGTAATGCGAGTTACTGTTAAAGGCACTAATGCACAAGGAAAAGAAGAAACGGTAGTTTATAATTTACATGATGAGTTTTGTACCAAAACCAACACTTCATCAATGGCACGAACAACAGGCTACACGGCAACTGCTGCTGCTAACATGTTCTTGGAAGGGTTGTTTAAAGAAAAAGGAGTCTTCCCTCCTGAATTGGTTGGCAAACACGAAGCTTGCTTCAACTACTTTATTAAGTATTTGGAAGAAAGAGGGGTGGTTTATGTGAAAAAAAACTCAAATTCTGAAAAGTTTAGTTAAAATAGCTGAAACAATAAATATATAGAATCGTATAATCCTTTTTGCTAATAAGATTTCTATTTAAATTATTCAATTCTTTCTAACTAATAAAACGGATTATGAAAACGTTGTTTATTATCCTATTTTTTACAATAACTTACTCCCTAAATGCACAAATACCATCTAACTGTATTATTCCTCCTGCATTACAAAATAATTATGATGCAGATGTAAAACATTTAGCTTTAGAAAGAATATTCAATCAAAATTCCAACTATAAAGATTCTATTGATGTAGCTAATAATTATCAAGATACTATCTGGCAAGGTTTAAGTGCTATTTTCAATTTAACATCCGTTCCACAGAGAGATTCTGTTTTTGATAAATATTGTATTCATCAAGAAGCTAGTTATTTTATTTATCATAGTATTTACGTTGCAGTTGACACGTCGAATAGCTGGACTCAACAATGGCAAAATTTGAATATTACTACTGGAATAACATTATTAGATAATTTGCTTTCAACTTATGGGTTCATAGTCTCTAATTTTACAAATTTGAGTAGTATTAATTACGCTACACTTACATCAACTCAAAACATAAATATGATACCTTTATGCGATAGTATCGAAACTTTTACTGGAGTTGTCTATTCTGAACCAAAACAACCAATAGGTGATGGAAATGACCTATTTTATAGTAAACAAGGAAATGAAAGATTTTATAGTTTTAATCTTGGTTTAGGTGATTGTCCATCTGGATGTACTGGAAGCTATACTTATAATTTTAAAGTATATGATGATTGTTCTGTAGATTATTTAGGTGTAGTAGAGAATATTGGTTTTGGTGATGAACTACCAATACCAATCAATTGTAATATTACAACAAGCATTAAAAATATAGATGAAAATGCAATTTTTAGCATTTACCCGAATCCAGTAAATAATATTTTAATTTTTTCAGAGCCACAAAAAAATATTAAAATTTACACCATCCAAGGTAAACTAATTCTTTCAAAAGAGGAGCATTCATCTTCAATTTCAACAGAAGAGTTAACTGAAGGTATTTATTTCATAAAAAGTAATCAAGGAATAATGAAATTTATAGTTAATCATTAATTAATATGATACAACTTAAATCTCACTACTTTTTATCACTAACAACTTATCTTGTAACATTTCATTTATAGTGTATTGGATACCTCCTACTCCAATACCGGAACTATTTCGTCCGCCAAAAGGCATCCAATCTACACGAAAAGCGGTATGGTCGTTTACCATTACCGCAGCAGCGTTTAATTGTTTTGAAATGGAAAAAGCCTTGTCAATAGTTGCGGTAAAGACTGCTGCTTGAAAGGCAAAAGGCAAAGCATTAGCTTGTGCTATCGCCTCCTTAGTTTCAGTATATCCATACAAACAAATTACCGGTCCGAAAATTTCCTGAGTAGAAACCTTTGAATTTTTAGCAGGATTCAATAAAATAGTAGGTTCGTAACAAGTGGTAGAAATTCGATTGCCACCACACAATAATTTAGCTCCTTCACTAATGGCTTCGTTCACCCAGTATTCAATCCTGTCCAATTCCTTTAGTAAAATGAGTGGACCGACTTGTGTTTTTTCATCTAACGGATTTCCAACTACCAGTTTCTTTGCTTCAATGACCAATTTTTCAGCAACCTCAGTAAGTATTTTTTCGTGTACAAAAACTCGTTGAACCGAAACACAAACTTGTCCGGCATGATAAAACCCGCCTTTAATAATGGCTGGAATCAATTCAGAAAAATCAGCATCTTCTTCCACTATAACAGGAGCAACTCCGCCATGTTCTAAAGCTATTCGAGTTCCAGAAGCAATTTTACTTCGCAAATGCCAACCCACTTTTGCAGAACCAATAAAGGTTAAATAAGCTGCTCTACTGTCGGTTGCTAATTTCTCAGCTAATTCATGCTCACAAATCAATACTTGAGCCCAATGTTCAGGAAGCCCTGCTTCTTTTAATAAATGAATAAATTCGATACAAGAAAGTGGTGTCGTTAAAGCTGGTTTTACAATTACCGGGCAACCGGCAGCCACAGCAGTAGCCACTTGATGAACAATTAAATTAAACGGATGATTAAATGCACTGATAGCCACCACAACGCCTATTGGTTCTTTGGTGGTAAATGCTATTCGATTAGCAGAAGCCGGAGTTAATCCCATAGGAATTTCTTCGCCATGAATTTGATTGATGGTTTGAGCAGCAATCTTTACCCCATTGATGGCCCTTATAATTTCTACTTTTGAATCCTGATATGGTTTTCCTCCTTCCTGAGTGGCAATTTTTATCAGTTTTTCTTGATTTTTTAAAATTAAACCCGCTAACTTTTCAAGTATTTCAATACGTTGATACCCAGGTAAACCTTGAGGGTTTTGTTTATTTAATTTTGTAGCTTGTGTCAATGCTTCTTCAACTTCAGCAGCTTTGTTTAATGGAAGTTCCTTTAGTAACGAATTATCGAAAGGCGAATAAACTTTTAACATAATTATAAGGTTTCAATATGAACTTGAATGGTTAAAGCATTATCTAATTTATTGCTAGTAAACCACTTGCTAAATTTTAATCCCCAGTTTTGCAAATCGACAGTAAATTTAACGGTTTCTACTATTAATTTTTTACCAATTTTGGTTGTTGTAGTCTTAAATTCAATGGATTTTGTTATTCCAACAATGGTCAAATCGCCAACTAACAAATCATTAGCGTAAGAAGTAATTTTAAACTTGGCAGTTGGAAAAACAGCAACATTAAAAAATTTAGCATCCTTTATTTCATGAAGAACACTTTTTTCTTGTTCTTTATCTTCGGCATCTAAGATGGAGATATTATTCATGTCCAACATAATTTCTCCGCCAATTATTTTACCCGTTTTGGTTTCAATAAAACCCTCCTTAATTGAAATCGTGCCATTGTGTCCAGCTATATTAGGAGAACCTTGCCAACTCAACTTACTTTTTAAAACATCAATTTTTTGAGTTTGGGCGTAAAATGTACTAATGCTTGTTAAGGCAATGATAATTGATAATACCTTGGTTTTCATGACTTATATTTTAACTCCAAAAGGAATTCAATAAACTAATAACTCAACAAATTGGTCAAAGCCTTGGCTACTTTTTCAGCATTAGGTAATAAGGTTGCTTCTAAAATAGAATTAAGCGGAATAGCTGGGGTATCAATAGAACCAACCAATTCGATTGGGGCATCTAAATACTTGAAACAATTTTTTTGTATGCGAGCAGCCAAACCTAAGGTAAAACTATTTTCTACCGATTCTTCAGTAACCAATAATACTCTGTTGTGTTTTTTTGTTGCAGCGTACATGGCTTCCTCATCAATCGGGTTCAAGGTTCTTAAATCGATAATTTCTATTTGACCTTTAAACTGTTTGGCAGCTTCTAAACTCCAATAAACACCTCTACCGTAAGTGATGATTACAGCACTTTTTCCTGCTTCAATTTTGTCCGCATCAGCTTCAATTACCGTTCTGGCTTTCCCAAATGGTATCACATAATCTTCGTCAGGTTCAACAGTTTTGGCTCCTTCTGTACCTTTAATTTTACTCCAGTATAACCCTTTATGTTCAAAAATCACCACAGGGTTTGGGTCATAATAAGCAGATTTCAACAAGCCTTTTAAATCGGCACCTGTTGAAGGATAAGCCACTTTTACACCACGAATTTGTGTTACTACCGATTCCACACTTGAAGAGTGGTAAGGTCCTCCGGAACCATAAGCTCCAATCGGTACTCTTAGTATCATACTTGCAGGCCATTTTCCGTTTGAAAGATAATACGAACGGCTCACCTCGGTAAACAATTGATTTAATCCAGGCCAAATGTAATCGGCAAACTGAACCTCAACTATTGGTCTTAATCCAACCGCAGCCATACCCACAGTACTTCCAACAATAAAAGCTTCTTGAATGGGCGTATTAAAAACTCTATCATCGCCAAATTGTTGAGCCAAGGTTGCTGCTTCTCGAAAAACTCCTCCTAAACGTCCTCCAACATCTTGTCCGTACATTAAACATTCTTTGTGTTTGGTCATCAATTCACGTACTGCAAAAAGAGCCGAATCAACCATTACCGTTTTTTCTTTGCCTTTTGGTTCACGTTCTCCTTTTTCTTCGGTAATGGGAGTTGGAGCAAAATGATGCAACGTTAAATCATCTGGTCGTGGATCTTCCTCAGCTAAAGCCAATTGATACTCTTTTTCAACCTGTTCTTTGGCTTTAATTATTATTTCATCAATTTGGGTTTCTTTAACACCAAAATCTTTTAAATTCGTTTTCAATTTTGGAAATGGGTCTCTACTTGCCGCTTCAACCAAATCATCACGATACCACTCTTTACGAACTCCAGAAGTATGGTGGTTTAACAGCGGAACTTTTGCATGAACTAAAAATGGGCGACGTTCTTTACGAACCAAATCAACCACTTCTTTCATGGTTGAATACGATTCAATGAAATCACTCCCATCAATGGTTCTAACTTCTAAACCTTTAAATCCCCTTGCAAAATAAGTTATATCCTGTGCTCTAGTTTCTTTGGCTGTAGCAGAAATATCCCATTCGTTATCTTGTACCAAATAAATAATAGGCATTTGTTTTAAAACGGCCATTTGAAATGCCTCTGAAACTTCACCTTCGGTACACGAAGCATCGCCTAAGCTACAAATCACGACTGGGTTTTCGCCTTTATAATCTTCTGCTATTCCAATTTTTTCTTTGTATTGAATACCCATTGCCACACCAGTTGCAGGTATAGCTTGCATTCCTGTAGCAGATGATTGATGAGGAATTTTTGGTTTATCCACATCATTCAAACTTGGATGTGAATAATACGTTCTACCACCAGAAAACGGATCGTTTCGTTTGGCTAAAACTTGTAACATCAATTGAAATGGAGTCATTCCAATCGACAATAAAATACTGTCGTCTCGGTAATAAGGAAAAACAAAATCTTGTGGTTTTAATTGTAAGCCTGTAGCAATCTGAATGGCTTCATGACCACGAGAGGTAGCATGAACATATTTGGCAGTAATCTCTTTGTTTTCTTCATACAATTCAGTCAACGACTTAGCTGTAGCCATTAATCGAAATGCCTCAAGAATAATTTCTTTACTTACTTTTTTTTCTTTTCCCACTTTTTTCTCGATAGTTTCAGGCATAAACATTTTTTGACGACAAGAAGCAAAGATATGAAAAAAGCATGTTTTAATCTTAAAACAAAAAATCTTAACCCATTACGAGTTAAGATTTAAAATTTTAAAACTAGTACTTCAAACTATTCAATAATCATACCCGCTCCAACAGTTTCATTGGTTGCTTCATCAATAAGGATTAGACTTCCTGTAAATCTATTTCTTGTATATTTATCAAACAATAGTGGTTTTGTTGTTCTTAACGAAATACGAGCAATATCGTTCATTTTCACCTCTTTATCATCTTCAATTCGGTGTAATGTATTAATGTTGACTTTGTATTTAACTTCTTTAACCACACATCTTACATCGTTTGAAGTATGTTTAATGGCATACTTTCCATTAAGAATAAGGTTTTTAGAATTAAACCAACACACCATCACATCTAAATCCTGACTAACATGAGGCTGATTATTTTCTCTCACAATCATATCTCCTCTGCTGATATCAATATCATCTTCTAATGTCATGGTAACCGACATTGGTGTAAAAGCCTCATCTAAAGAACAATTAAAATTGTCAATCGATTTAACTTTTGATGTAAAACCTGAAGGCAGCACCACTACATCATCGCCAGGTTTAAAAATACCACCAGCAATTCGACCCGCATAACCACGGTAATCGTGATATTTATCCGATTGTGGACGAATTACATATTGCACAGGAAAACGACAATCAATATGGTTATAGTCACTACCAATATGAATATTTTCTAACAAATACATTAAGGTTGAACCTTGATACCAAGGCATGTTTTCCGATTTGTTTACCACATTATCGCCATTTAATGCCGAAATAGGAACAAACTGAATATCCTTGACATCCAATTTTGAACAAAAGGCTTCTAAATCTTTTTTGATGTTATAAAAAACATCTTCAGAGTAATCGACCAAGTCCATTTTGTTGATGCAAAAAACCACATGAGGAATCCCCAACAACGCTGCAATAAAAGTATGTCGAGAAGTTTGTTCAACTAATCCATGACGAGCATCCACCAAAATAATTGATAAATTTGAAGTAGATGAACCCGTAACCATGTTTCGGGTATATTGAATATGTCCAGGAGTATCGGCAATAATAAATTTACGTTTTGGTGTTGCAAAATATCTGTAAGCTACATCAATAGTAATACCTTGCTCACGTTCAGCTCTTAATCCATCGGTAAGTAAAGCCAAATTAACATTGGCTTCTCCTTTTCTTCTACTCGATTCCTCTATGGCTTCGTATTGGTCGGCAAATATTGATTTAGAATCGTATAACAATCTTCCTATCAAAGTGCTTTTTCCGTCATCTACACTTCCAGCGGTAGAAAAACGTAAAAGTTCCATGTCTAAGTATGAGTTTTTTTCCATCGTTTTAAAAATATCCTTGTTTTTTTCTATCTTCCATTGCTGCTTCCGAGCGTTTATCATCTGAGCGTGTTCCTCTTTCAGTAGTTCTGGCAGCAGCAACTTCTTCAATTATTTTTTCAACAGTATCAGCATCCGATTCCACCGCTCCTGTACAAGTTGCATCGCCAATGGTTCTAAATCGAACAATCATTTTTTTGGTTGGTTCAGTATCTCGTTGTTGAATAAAATCGGTTGTGCTCATAATAACACCATCTCTAATAAAGACTTCACGTTCGTGCGATAAATAAATGGAAGGAATTTCAATTTTTTCTTGCAAAATATATTGCCAAACATCCATTTCAGTCCAGTTACTGATTGGAAACACTCTAAAATGCTCTCCTAGATGTTTTCTTCCGTTAAAGATATTCCACAATTCAGGGCGTTGGTTTTTTGGATCCCATTGTCCAAATTCATCCCGGTGTGAGAAAAATCGTTCTTTGGCTCTTGCTTTTTCTTCGTCACGTCTTGCTCCACCAATAGCACAGTCGTATTTGTTTTGTTCAATAGTATCTAAAAGAGTTACAGTTTGTAAAACATTTCTACTAGCACTAAAACCTTTCTCTTCTACCGCTTTACCTTCATCAATGGATTTTTGTACAGAACCAACTACAAGATTTGCATCATACCTTTTTACAAAATCATCTCTAAATTCTATAGTTTCAGGAAAATTATGACCCGTATCAACATGAACTAAAGGGAAAGGAATTCGTGCTGGCCAAAATGCTTTTCGTGCCATGTGTGCAACAATAATTGAATCTTTTCCTCCCGAAAAAAGTAAAGCAGGATTTTCAAATTGTGCAGCAACTTCTCGTAAAACATAAATGGCTTCAGCTTCTAATTCTTGTAAATGGGTTAAATTATACGATTTCATAATAATAATTTGTTGTCAAAGGTAAGTATTCTGTTTTTTTTTACAATAAAAAAAGAGCCTGTAGTTTTACAAGCTCCTTTTTATTTATGATTTTAAGAACTAGAACTTAGCTCTAGATTTTCTACGTTTACGTTTGTTTTTACCGAGTACCCAACTATTTTTAGATTTGTAAAAATTACTTCTTCCTCTTATAGCCCAGCTAAAACTTGCAGTAATAGTTGCATAACTATCATTATGCTCAGGATCGCCTCTTTTTTTCCCTGGTCTATAGGTAGATACTTGTGGTGATCCGTTATTTAAATCTGGATTATCAATATGAATTTGATCAATAATTTCTTGATTTGTTTTATTTGCTAATTCTGCAGTAAGTGGATCGGAATGTTCTACATACTTATCGCTTACGTCATCAATATAATCAGTAAAGGTAGTTCTCCAACTAAATTCCATTCCTAATCTATATTTTCTTTGAATAGTATAATAAAACCCAATACCCACCGGAATTGCTAAATTTATTTTACTATAATTCTTTCCTTCAGTTTGTAATGGTTGTAATGAATACCATTTGCCATCTAACTCTCCTTTTGGGTTACTATAAAACGCACCAACACCTCCAAAAACATATAAATTAAAATCAGAAGTATATCTGCCTGTCCCCCCCACATCATTTACTTTATATACATACAATTCCAAGTGAGCATCCAACTCCAACATGTCATTTTTAAAATTCAAATTTCGACCTCTTCTAGCAGGATTGAGGGTTTTGGAATCATCTCCAGACAATCTAATATAATTTAAAGCCCCTTTGACTGCAAATCGGTTTGAAAAACGATACCTATAAAAACCTCCAACAGTCCATCTTGTATAATTCAATTTCATATCAGCAACACCGCCTCTTCTCTCTTTAATACCACCACCCATTTCACCTAAATAGTTTGAAGCACCTAATGAAAAGCCATAATCTATTCGATACTGACTATACGCAGAAAACGTAAGAGTAAAAACTGTAATAAATGATAATAATAATTTTTGCATTATGGCAAATATATTAAAGTTATACAAACTAACATACAATTAATAAAATTTTCTCTTTATTAATTTATACTATTTGTATTTTCGTAAAAAAAACAAAACTACAAAAAACATTCTTATTATGAAAAATAAAATTTGTTCTTTATTTGATATCAAATACCCAATTATTCAAGGGGGTATGATTTGGAATAGTGGTTGGAAATTAGCTTCTGCCGTTAGTAACTCAGGTGGATTAGGATTGATAGGTGCTGGATCGATGCATCCTGAAGTTTTTAGAGAACATATACAAAAATGTAAAAAAGCTACAAATAATCCATTTGGAGTTAATTTACCCATGTTATACCCACAGATTAATGAACTTATTCAGATTATTATTGACGAGGAAGTGAAAATTGTTTTCACATCAGCAGGTAATCCAAAAACATACACCAATTTTTTTCACGAACATGGAATTAAAGTGGTTCATGTAGTTCCTGGGGTAAAATTTGCTCTAAAAGCACAAGACGCTGGGGTTGATGCAATTGTAGTGGAGGGTTTTGAAGCTGGTGGTCACAACGGTAGAGATGAAACTACCACGTTTTGTTTGGTTCCAATGGCAAAAAGAGAAGTGACCATTCCCATAATTGCTGCTGGCGGAATTGCTACAGGCGAAGGAATGTTAGCCGTGATGGTTTTAGGTGCCGACGGTGTTCAAATGGGAAGCAGATTTGCAGCATCAATAGAAGCTTCTTCGCATCAAAATTTTAAAAATGAAATTGTTAACGCAAAAGAAGGAGCTACCATGCTTACGTTAAAGGAAATTACTCCCGTTCGTTTAATCAAAAATAAATTTTTCAATAAAATTCAGGAAGCCATTATTAATGGAGCTACGGTAGAAGAACAACAAGCACTTTTAGGTAGAGGAAGAGCAAAAAAAGGAATGT
Organism: uncultured Vicingus sp.; assembly: GCA_964371285.1. Lineage (GTDB taxonomy): Bacteria > Bacteroidota > Bacteroidia > Flavobacteriales_E > Vicingaceae > Vicingus. The sequence goes on from CAYJMI010000044.1 coordinate 14,250, forward strand.
TTGAAGGTGATTTAGACGAAGGTGAATTAGAAATTGGTCAAGTGGCTGGTTTAATTGATTCTATTGAGCCTGTTTCAATTATAATAGAAAATTTGATGAATGAATATCATCAAGCAAAAAATCATTTAACTGCTGAAAAATATAATTTTTAAACATGATAAAATTTGAAAAATTTGAACTAGAAAATGGTTTAAAAGTTATTGTCCATCAAGATGAAACAACTCCAATAGTAGCTTTTAACCTGTTGTATGATGTTGGTGCAAGAGATGAAGATGAAAATAAAACTGGTTTTGCTCATTTGTTTGAGCACTTGATGTTTGGTGGTTCTGTAAACATCCCTAATTTTGATGAACCTTTGCAGTTTGTTGGTGGAGATAACAACGCATTTACCTCAAACGACATTACCAACTATTACATTACTGTTCCTAAAAATAACCTTGAAACAGCTTTTTGGTTGGATTCTGATCGAATGTTGAGCTTGGCTTTTACTGAGAAAAGCCTCGAAGTTCAACGCCAAGTAGTGGTTGAAGAATTTAAGCAAACCAGCCTTAATCAACCTTATGGTGATGTTTGGTCGTTGCTCCGCCCAATGGTTTACAAAAAACATCCTTACCAATGGGCTACTATAGGCAAAGAGATTTCTCATATTGAACATGCGACGATGCAAGATGTAAAAGCTTTTTTCTTTAAACATTATCTGCCTTGCAATGCTATTCTTTGTGTTGCCGGAAATGTAACTACCGAAGAAATAAAAACTTTAGCTGAAAAATGGTTTAGCAATATTCCTTCTGGTAAAAAACCGATTAGAAACCTTCCAACAGAACCTAAACAAACAGAAGAAAGAAGATTACGGGTAGAACGAGATGTTCCTGCAAATGCCATTTATAAAGCCTATAAAATGTGTAAAAAAACCGACGATGACTTTTATGCTACCGACTTATTAAGCGATATTTTGTCAAACGGTAGTAGTGCTAGACTTTACCAATCTTTAGTAAAAAACAACAATCTTTTTAGTGAAATTAGTGCTTATGTAATGGGTAGTTTTGACGAAGGCATATTTGTTATAAGCGGAAATCTTCAGGAAAATATTTCTTTTGAAGAAGCCGAAAAAGCTATTGAAAAAGAACTTAATGAAATTAAAAAAACTTTTGTAGCCGTAAACGAGCTCACCAAGGTAAAAAACAAAATCATTTCTTCTCGCGAATTTGCTGAAACAAGCGTGCTAAACAAAGCCATGAATCTTGCTATTGCAGAACTTTTAGGTGATGCAAATGATGTGAATTTAGAGAACGACAACTACGCAAAAGTTACTCCAGAAGATATTAATAGAGTGGCTAATCAAATTTTAATTTCTTCGAACTGCTCAACGTTAATTTATGCGATGAAGACCGAAGACAGACGTCGGAAGACGGAAGTTTGATGACCAATGACTAATCCCTAATATTTAATCTCTAATTTCAAACAATGAACATTTTAGACAGAACAAAAGCACCTCGATTTAACGAACTTGACGAATTAACCTTTATTCATCCAGAAACGCATTTTTTAGCAAATGGTGTTAAAGTAAATGTTTTATCTGGCGGTAGTCAGGAAATTGTTAAAATCGACTTTATTTTTAAGGCAGGAACTTTCCACCAAACAAAACCATTGGTAGCAAGTGCTACAAACAATTTGTTAAAAGAAGGCACCAAAAACTATACGGCTTTTGAAATAGCAGAAGGAATTGATCAATTTGGAGCTTATCTTCAAACAAGTGCTGATTTTGACGATGCCACTATTACCTTGTACACTTTAAATATACACTTAAAAAGTGTATTAGATTATTTTAAAGAAGTTGTTGTTTTTCCTGCTTTCGACCAAAACGAGTTTAACATATATATTAATAATGCCTTAGAAAAATTCAAAGTTTCTATGGAAAAAGTATCTTATGTTGCCAGAAAAGAGTCGATGCAACAGATTTTTGGCTCAGATAACCCTTATGGAGCAAATGCTACAATTAAAGATTTTGAAAAAATCGCCAGAGAAGATATTATCAAATTTCATCACAACTTTTATCGATTAAGTAATTGTGAAATTATCGTTGCTGGTAAAGTAACGGATGAATGTATTAATTTACTCAATCATTTTTTTGGTGATATAGATACATCCAAAACAACACATACAGATACTCCTCTAATAAATAAAGGAAACGAACAACCCAACAAAATTTTTATTGAAAAAGAAAATTCATTACAATCGGCAATTCGAATTGGAAAACAATTTCCCAACAAATTACATCCAGATTACTTTGGTCTTCAAATTTTAAATACCATTTTAGGTGGCTATTTTGGCTCTCGATTAATGAAAAACATTCGTGAGGAGAAAGGTTATACGTATGGAATAAGTTCAGGAATTTTATCCTTACAACATGGAGGATTTTTCTACATTTCTACTGAAGTTGGTGCAGCTGTTACCAACGAAACTTTAGCTGAAATTTATAAAGAAATTAAGCTTTTACAAACCGAAAAAATTAGTTCCGACGAATTAAATTTGGTTAGAAATTATTTATTGGGAGTTGTGCTTAAATCGTGCGACGGACCATTTAACATGGCAGAAATGTTTGAGAATGTATATTTCTATGGATTAGATTATGATTTTTATAATCGATACATTCAAAAAATTAAATCCATAACAGCAAACGAACTAAAGGATTTAGCCAATAAATACTTGATTAATTTTAAAGAAACGGTAGTTGGTCAACTGTAATTTAGAATTTTAGTGCTAAACCTGTACCAAAATTTACACCATTTAGTTTCCAAGTAAATCCTTCTATAAAATTATTATTACTTGTATTCTTTATGTTGGTATAATTGTATACAGTATAACCTAAATGGAAAATCATTCCAACATGCTCTCCAAAAAACAATCTATCTTTTAAAGATAGACTAACATAAGATCCCGTCCCCTTAAATTGTGAATCATCTTCATTAATCCAATTTACAGACGAACCACCTAAAGCTAATCCTAGCATTAAATCATTTTTCTCGGTAACTAACATGTGATAATTAACTAGAATTGAAAAATCCACACTTTTAACACTTTCTGTGTTGTCTGTAGAGTCTTTTTTATCAATAAAATAATTAACAATTCCTAACTGAACACCTATTCCAAACTTATTTGATAGCCCATATTCTACTGATATTGGAACTAATGTACTTGCAGCACCGTCTGTTTCAGTTAAAGTTCTAGTACCAAAAAAAGGTAGTGTTGTAGTATAGGTTGAAGTTGTTCTATAAATTCCTAAATCAACACCTAAATCAACATTCCAATTGCCTTTTTCAAAGGCCTGAGAAAATAAATTAGTTGATGAAAGAGAGATGATTACTAATAAAATCGATTTGTTAAAAATATTTTTCATAAATTATTTTTTCTTCAAATCTAATAAAAAAAAATTAACTAAACTTCAACAACCTTAAAAGTAAAATCTAAATCAAACGAATCTTGATAATCTTCGCCTACTTCTTTCATGTCGATATCATCTGAAGCATAGTACCAAATCACCGACAAAACAGTGTTTTTGTTGTGTTCAGAATAAATTAAATGAATGATGTCGTAAATAAATTGTAATGAACTAGTATTGGAATAAGTGAGTTTAAAAACAAATGTGGTAGTATGAAAAGGTGTTTTAAGGTATTCTTCCAACCATTTCAATACTGGTCGATAAAAATCTAAGGTATTTTCTATTAACGAAACCCCAGACATTTCAAATACTCCTGTTTCAGGATTAAAATCTATGCTGGGGCTTTTTAAAGTATTTTTTATCGCTAATTTTTTCACACTAATTTTTGTGCAAATTTAATAACAATATCTGTTTTCTACTACCAATTTTGCAGCAATTCTTCTTCTTGCGTCTTTTACATTTAAATTGGTTTGTTTTGTAAATCTTTTCAATCCCATTTGCATCATTCTCAACTCATCACCTTCAACAAAACAATTTAATGCATCTTTACCTGCTTTATTAATAATATCTGCTGCGTCATAAATATAAACATTCATTATGTCAATTTGCTGTTGCAATGTAGCTTTATCTTTACTTAAAGCTAATTTTTCAACTCTTAATAATACTGATTCAGCTACATAAGTTTCAATAATCATGTCCGAAATATTCATTAATATTTCTTGTTCTTTAGCCAATTGCATCATCAATTTTTGAGCAGCACTTCCAGCAACCATTAAGATTGCTTTTTTAAATTTTTTCACTTGTTCGTGTGCTTGTTCAAATACATCATCGCTACCTGTACCAAAATCAGGAATACTCATCAATTCTTTGGCTACTTGTTGAGCTGGCCCCATTAAGTCTAATTCACCTTTCATGGCTCTTTTTAAAAGCATATCAACAATTAACATTCGGTTAATTTCGTTGGTTCCTTCAAAAATTCTGTTGATACGAGCATCACGATACGCTGATTCCATAGGTGCTTCGGCTGAATACCCCATTCCACCATAAATTTGAACCCCTTCATCAACCACATAATCCAACACCTCAGAACCATGTACTTTTAAAATTGCAGCTTCAACAGCAAATTGGCTAATTCCATCTAATGTTGATTTTTGCTTATCTATACCTTGACCCATAAACTCTTGTATAGCATCATCAATGTTTTGGCTGCAACGATAAATTGCTGACTCCGAAGCATAAACTTTAATAACTTGCTCAGCTAATTTAAATTGGATGGCTCCGTATTTAGAAATTGGACGACCAAATTGATTTCTTTCATTAGCATATTCTACTGACTTGTCAATTATTTTTTTACAACCACCAATGGCAGAACCAGCCAATTTTATTCTACCAATGTTTAAAATATTTAATGCAATTTTAAATCCTCCTTGTCTTTCGCCAAGTAAATTTTCTACTGGCACTTTACAATCGTTAAAAAATACTTGACGAGTAGAAGAACCTTTGATTCCTAATTTTTTTTCTTCAGGATTTAAGGTAATTCCACCAAAGGTTTTTTCTATAATAAATGCAGATAAATTTTCATCGTCATCTATTTTAGCAAAAACAGTAAAAATGTCAGCAAAACCAGCATTGGTAATCCACATTTTTTGACCAGTTACCAAATAATGTTTACCATCAGGTGATAAAACTGCCTTTGTTTTACCGGAGTTTGCATCGGAGCCTGAATTTGGCTCAGTTAAACAATAAGCAGCTTTCCAAACGCCTGTGGCTAAGTTTGGAATATATTTTTGACGTTGTTCAGGAGTACCATAATACAAAATTGGTAAAGTACCAATACCTGTATGGGCAGATATTGAAACAGCAAATGAATGAGCTCCACCAATAATTTCGGCAGTAAGCATACTAGTTACAAAGTTTTTACCAAAACCCATGTATTCTTCGGGAACAGAAACACCAAGTATTCCTAATTCTCCTGCTTTTTCCATTAAAGATTTTGACAAACCTTCTTCTTGTTTCTCAATTCTTTCTAAATTAGGCAGTATTTCTTGTTTAATAAAGTCCGAACAAGTGTCAGCAATCATTCGTTGTTCTTCGTCAAAATCCTCCGGAATAAATACATTTCTTGGATCTGTTTCTTTAATTAAAAACTCTCCGCCTTTGATTGTTTTGTTGTTTTCCATGGTTGCATTCATTTTTAACATTAATAATTTATCATTTATATTTTTTTATACATCAATTTGTGTAGTCCAATTTGTGGGACATCGTAAAAATCTCCAACCGTTTTAAATCCCATTTTTTCGTAAAATCCAAGTGCAATTTCTCTAGCATCGCACCACAACAATTCTACATTTCTTTTTTGCAATTCGTTTATTGCAAATTCTATTATTTTTTTACCAAAATTTTCACCTCTTACTTTTGGCGAGGTTGCCATTGCTCGTAATCGGTATTGTTTTAGTTCTTTAAATTTTTCATTGTTCTGAAGTAAAAATGTTCCTATCGAAACCAACTCTTCATTTTTATATGCTCCAACATGAAATGTACTTTCTAAATCATCTATTTCTAATCCACATTCGTTCAAACTATTTTTATGTTGCCACAATACTTCAAAACGTAATGGATGGGTTTCTTTTGAAGTAATAATCCCAACTTCAGGCATTTTCATTTTCAAATTGTTATATTTTCAAATTATTCACATTAATAAAGCATCTCATAAATTCCTGCTGCACCTTGCCCGGTACCAACACACATCGTTACCATACCATATTTTTGTTTTCTTCGTTTCAATTCATTAAAGATTTGAACAGATAACTTTGCTCCTGTACAAGCCAACGGATGCCCTAGAGCGATGGCTCCACCATTTACATTTACTTTATTGGTATCCAATCCCAAACCTTTTATTACTGCTAATGATTGACAAGCAAATGCTTCGTTTAATTCAAATAAATCAATATCATTTTGCTTTAATCCAGCATGTTTTAAAACTGCCGGAATTGCTTCTAACGGTCCGACACCCATAACTCTTGGCTCAATACCAACCACTTGGTAACTAACTAATCTTGCAATTGGTTTAATATTTAATTCTTTTACCATTCGTTCCGACATCACCAGAACAAATGCAGCACCATCAGAAGTTTGTGATGAGTTACCCGCAGTAACACTACCTCCAGCTGCAAAAACAGGTTTTAATGCTGAAAGTGCCTCAATAGTTGTTTCTCTTCTTGGACCTTCATCGGTATCAACTATAAATTTTTTAGATTGTTTTTTGTTATCACTACCAACAAAAATTTCTTCTACTTCAATGGGTACAATATCATCTTTAAATAATCCTGTATCTATAGCATTTAAAGCTCTTCGGTGTGATTCCACAGAAAAAACATCTTGTTCTTCTCGAGAAATATTATACTCTTTTACCACAGCTTCTGCGGTTAAACCCATTCCCCAATAATAATCGGGATTGGTTTTAGCCACTTTTGAGTTTGGAACTATTCTCCAACCACCAAAAGGAATCGGACTCATGGTTTCAACTCCACCTGCAATAATGCAATCTGCCATACCAGCATTGATTTGTGCTGATGCAATAGCAATGGTTTGAATTCCTGACGAACAATAACGATTTACGGTCATACCCGGCACTTTAATCGAGTCTAATCCCATCATTGAAATCATTCTACCAATGTTTAAACCTTGTTCAGCCTCTGGTGTTGCACAACCAACAATTACATCGTTAATACGTTCTTTATCTAACTGAGGAAAATCAGCCATCAATCGTTTTATTACCGCTGCACTTAAATCGTCGGCTCTGGTAAATTTAAACACACCTTTTGGTGCTTTTCCTACTGCTGTTCTGTAACCTGCTACTATATATGCATCCATTTTTGAAATGTTAAATGTTATATTTAATATTATCTAAACACACCCCTAACCCCTCTCAAGAGGGGACATTCCTTCCCTTTGGGAAGGTTGGGATGGGATTAGTTTCTTAATACTTTTCCTGTTGTAATAATGCTTTGTAATCTTTCTAATGTTTTTCGTTCGGTACAAAGTTCTAAGAAAGCTCTTCGTTCCATATCTAATAAATATTGTTCGTTAACTAATGTTGGTCCTGATAAATCGCCACCACAAAGTACAAAGCCTAATTTTTCAGAAATAACTTGGTCGTGTTCCGACATATAATTACCCGATTTCATGGAATTAGCACCGACATACACAATTCCCAAACCTTCTTGTCCCAATACTTTAATATCAGTACGTTGTTGTGGTTTAGTATATCCTTTTTCGGCTAAATTTAATGCAGCTTGTTTGGCATAACCCAATTGGTGAGCACGACTAACAATAACCTCATCAATTCCTTTTCTTAAATAACCCAACTCAAAAGCTTCGTGAGCAGAAGTTGAAACTAATGCCTGACCAATTGTTAAAAAACGAGTTCTTAAAATGTTCATTCTCATACCATCACTGTATTCGTCAGATGCTCTAAGTGCAAATTCTTTTGAACCTCCGCCACCGGGAATAACGCCAACTCCAAACTCAACCAACCCCATGTAGGTTTCGGCATGAGCTACTACTTTATCAGCGTGCATACTCATTTCACAACCTCCACCTAAAGCAAGGTTGTGCGGTGCAACAATAACTGGAATAGATGAATATCGAACTCTCATCATGGTGTTTTGAAATGCCTGAATAGCGAAATTTAACTCATCGTATTCTTGTTCGGCAGCCATCATAAATATCATTCCTACGTTGGCTCCGGCAGAGAAATTATCTCCATCGTTAGAGATAACTAAACCTTTATAGTTTTGTTCGGCTAAATCAATGGCTTTGTTTATACCCTCAATTACTTCACCACCAATGGTATTCATTTTGGTATGGAATTCTAAGTTGATGATACCATCGCCTAAATCAACAATAGTTGTTCCTGAATTTTTCCAGATGGTATTTTCGGCTCTTAAAGTTTCTAACGAAAGTACTTTATCAGAACCCGGAATGATTTGGTACGATTTGCTGGTAATGTCGTAAAAATATTTAGCTCCTTTTTCTACTTTATAAAACGATTTGATTCCTGCTGCCAACATTTCTTTCACCCAGGCATTTGGCACAACGCCCATTTTTTCCATCAAGGGTAAACTTTCTTCCACACCAATGGCATCCCAAGTAGCAAATGGACCAAGTTGCCATCCGAAACCTGCACTCAAGGCATCGTCAATTTTATAAATAGCATCTGTTATTTCAGGAATTCTGTTCGAAACATAACCAAACAAACCGAAAAACGATTTACGGTAAAACTCTCCTGCTTTATCTTGACCTTTTACTAAGGCTTTGGTTCGTAATTTTAAATCGTCGATGGTTTTTGCCATTTCCAAGGTTGCAAATTTTACTTTTTGACCCGGACGGTACTCTAAGGTATTTAAATCTAAGGTTAAAATTTCGCTTTTACCACCTTCTAAATTTACTTTTTTAAAGAATCCTTGTTTGGTTTTTGAACCCAACCATTTATTCTCTACCATTTTAGTAATGTAACTAGGAATGGTAAAAATTGCATTGGCTTCGTCGTTCGGACAGTTATCTTTAACTCCGTTGGCAACGTGTACCAAGGTATCTAACCCAACCACATCACACGTTCTAAAGGTTGCCGATTTTGGTCGACCAATAACAGGACCAGTCAATTTATCTACTTCCTCAACGGTTAAACCCATTTCGGTAACCGTGTGAAACAACGACATGATGCTGTAAACACCAATTCTGTTGGCAATAAATGCAGGAGTATCTTTACACACTACGGTAGTTTTTCCTAAAAAGCGTTGTCCGTAATCTTCCAAGAAAGCCATTACAGCAGGGTCGGTTTTAGGAGTAGGAATTAACTCCAACAGTTTTAAATAACGTGGCGGGTTAAAAAAGTGTGTACCGCAGAAATGTTTTTGAAAATCTTCGCTTCTTCCTTCCAACATCATGTGAATTGGAATACCTGAAGTATTTGACGTAATTAATGTGCCCGGTTTACGGTATTTTTCTACGTTGGCAAAAACTTGTTGTTTAATGTCCAATCGCTCAATTACCACTTCAATTACCCAATCGCAATTGGCAATTTTTGACAAATCATCATCAAAATTTCCGGTAGAAATTCTGCTAATAAACGATTTGCTGTAAATGGGTGATGGGTTCGATTTTAATGCAAACTGTAAAGCATCGTTTACAATTTTGTTACGAGCCGCTTTATCTTTCAATTCGGCTGCTTCTTTTGGCACAATGTCCAACAACAACACCTCAACACCAATATTGGCAAAATGGCAAGCAATTCTAGAGCCCATTACTCCCGAGCCTAAAACCGCTACTTTGTTAATTTTTCTATTCATAATTATTATCATTTTGTCATTTCGACTTTATGGAGAAATTTTCTTGTTTAGTTAGAAGATATCTCGACAAGCTCGATGTGACAGTTAATTTATATTTTTTACACTACCTTGCTTCTTAACACACCCCTGCCCCCTCTCAAGAGGGGAAGCCTACGCTCAAAGCCATCTTCAAATTTTCAAATTGTTACATTTTCAAATTATCTAATTTATACCTCTCTACTGTTTTGTTTATCGATTCCATTACTTCAAAGAAAACATTGAGTTTGCTTTGTGGTATTTCCTCTAAAATTAATTCATTAAATCCTTCTACTACTTTTTTTGCTATTTTTCTTTTTTCAACACCTTCGGGAGTTAAAAAAATCCGCACCATTCGTTTGTCTTTTTCGTCTTGTTTGCGGAAAATTAACCCTTTTTCTTCTAAACTTTTAATGATTCTGCTCATGCCCGTTGCTTCCATACCCATTAATGGAGCTATGCTAGTTGCAGGAGTTCCTTCCTTTGTAATGGTCAATAAAAAATAACCCACTGCCTGCGATGAACCATGCTTTGCAGCCACCTGATTGTACATCCTAAATATAGAATGCCAAGTGGATTTTATCTGATAATCTATTGTTTTTTGAATCATTTACTATGCTTACTTAGCAAATGTATAAAAAATTTATTATGTAAGCATAATAAAAGATAAATTTTATAAAATAAATAATACTTGACTTTAAACATAATATGTATTATCTTCGCTTATCAAAAAAATTCAATTAATTATTTAGTACGATTCTTTATGGTAATTACAATATTAATGTGCCATTTTGAATCAAAAAAATTTTAGTTTAAAATAAAAAAAACAATGCTATTACAAGTTATTGACAACTTAGCCAACAAACAAATTATAGATGCCATATCTCAAGGTTTTTGGACTAAAATCGATTTCTATATTTTTATCATATTGGCATTTGGGGGCATATACATTTCTTGGAAAGGTTTAAATTATTCAAAAGACGCTTTTAAAGAAGCTGGTCAAGCAAAAGACGCAGCCACAGCTGCAAAGGACGCGGCAAATAAAGCTGGGAAAACTGTAAAAAAACAATCAATGCTGTTAGCTATTTCAGAAACGACTAGGATTATTGGGCAATTAAGACATAATACAAGCCATGAAGACGCTTATGGCAAATTAATGGAAATTAATGGAAAAATCAGAAATATCATTGGATTTTATAGAGAAGATCTTGGGCAAAGTCAACAAGGATTATTGCAACAAATAGAAACTTGTATTTCAGAGTTACTTATTGCATTTAATTTACTAGACTCTGATTCTCTTCCTAAGTTAGTTCACGATAAAATCAGACCAAATATAACACTGCTTTCAGGTCACTTAAATGAATTGCAAGGAGTTTTAGAAAACGAATTAATCTCAAATAATTAATAGAAAATGGAAAACAATAACATAATTCTTGATGTACTTAATCAACTTTTGATTAAGACAGTTGAAAACAAAATTAGATGGGCTTCCATTAATGTAAATGCCTTTAGATGGACAAAACAAGAAGGTCAAATTAGTACAATTGTGACATTACAAAAACAACCATCCCCTAATATAGTGATTAAGGAAAATTACATACTGACTATTCAGCCTTCAAACTCTAATGAATCAACTCAAATCAACTCTGCAGTAGATATGTCTCTAAAAGATATTTTATCTAAACTATTTCTTGCTGCAACTAGTGAATCTGCTAGAATTGCAAACGAAAAACAAGCTGAAGTAATTAAAAATTTACTTAATGGTCTTTAAATCCATGCCCAGCTCTCGCGAGTTTAACGAAGTGTAACTCGTGAGTTTTAGATTAAGAATGAGATTGCGGGTCAAGCCCGCAATGACGAAACAACCCGTATTTATTCTTATTTTCGCATTAGCTTTTTACACAACACCTTGACCAATCCAAACCACACTTACTTTACCCCTTTTGAAGAAACCATCGCTGTTGATTCATTACCCAAACAGTTTACGTCTCCGTTTAATCATCTGCCCCACCCTATAAGTGTTTTGGCAGCTAACAACCTACAAGAATACTTGCAAAACCAACAGGAATGGCAGCACAACTTTGGTTTGGATGAAACCCAAGAAGGTGCAATTATTGGAAAAATGTTTGGTGTGTTGGTGGTGCAAACCCAAGAAAATAAACTAGGATATTTAGCAGCATTTTCGGGTAAGTTGGCAGGAGCAAACCAACACACCAAGTTTGTGCCACCTGTTTTTGATGGATTGTTTGAAGGGAGTTTTGTAAACGAAGGCATGATAGCACTTACTCGCATCAACCAACAAATAAAAGAATTGGAAGAACAAGACATTGCTGGCAACTCCACCGAAATTGAGCAACTAAAAACACTCCGAAGAACCAATTCTATTGCCTTACAAGATAAAATATTTGACCATTATCATTTCATCAACCAAGCCGGAAAAGAAAAAAGTTTACGTGAAATTTTTACTAAACCACCCAGCGGAGCTGGCGAATGTGCTGCACCTAAATTGTTGCAACATGCTTTTTTAAATGGAATGAAACCTATTGCTATGGCAGAATTTTGGTGGGGATTATCGCCAAAATCCGACCATTGGAAACATGGGCATTTTTACCCGGCTTGCAAAGAAAAATGTGAACCTATTTTGGCTCACATGTTGGAAGGGATTTTGATGGATGAGAAGCCAATTTATTAAAAAGTGTCAGTTCGAGTTCCCGATTTTTCTTCGGGAATATCGAGAACAAGCTTTTTAATACTAAAAATTTTCATTATCAATCTATTCTTATTTTTAACTTATGTATTGATGCTACTTCGTGGTCTCGATACATCCCGCAATACTGCGGGACACTCGAATTGACAAATTTTTAGAAAAAGATTGCGGGTCAAGCCCGCAATGACGTAGAAATTAAAACCGCAATGACGAAGAAAACTACCTTCTTCTATCGTTAGACCTGTTGTTATTGCTTTTTGGTCGGTTACCACCGTTGTTGTTTGGAGGTCGTCTAAAATTTCTAGTATTATCTTTTGGTTCGCTGGGTATGTCTTTTGGCTCAAATCCACTCACAATTTCCGAAGGTATTTTGTGGCTCAATAATTTTTCTATTCCACGCAAATAATCTAATTCTTCGTGGTCAACCAACGAT
>CAYJMI010000045.1:0-21137 GCA_964371285.1 uncultured Vicingus sp.
GTATAAGTTCCAGCAGAAATATTGGTAATATTTGCGATAGTATCACCTGTTGACCACAAATAAGTATATCCTGGAGTACCTCCTGATGCGTTAGTATTTAAAGTACCATTTGATAATCCACAAGTAGAGCTGGTAAAAGTTGGTGCTACAATTAAATCTGTAGGTTGAGTAATGGTAAATGTTTTTGGTAAGGTACAACTACCAGTATCAGATATTGTTACGGTATGAATCCCTGCTTGTAAGCCTACTACTGAACTTGTTATATCACCAGAAGGGTTCCAACTGTATGAATAAGGTGGAGAACCACCAGCAACCACAACACCTGCAGTGCCATCATTGCCTCCAAAACAACTTACTTCTGTTTGGCTTTGAGTAGCACTCAGGCTGGCTGGAGGTTGATTAATAACAACATTAGCAATAGATTGACACCCTTTCGAATCGGTTACTGTTATATTGTATGTTCCAGCAGCTAATCCAATAGCAGTAGGTGCATTTCCACCACTTGGAGTCCAAGCATAAGTATACCCAGGTGTACCTCCAATTACATTTACTGTAGCTTGACCTGTACTGTTACCAAAACATTGAACGTGAGTAATATTTGAGATAGAAGATACTAAAACAGGTGGTTGAGTTATAACTATACTAATTGTAGTATCACAATTGTTAAAATCTGTTATGGTTACATTATAGGTGCCAGCTGTGAGTCCAGTTGCTAAAGAATCCGTACCACCTGAAGGTGCCCATGAATAGGTATAAGGAGCAGTTCCACCAAATGGAGTAACATAGGCAGAACCATTATTACCAAAAAAACAAGATGTATTGGTGACAACATAAGTTGCGGTTAATGGAGATGGCTCAGCAATGATGAAAGTTTCCTCTGTGATACATCCGTTGCCATCCTCTACATCAACAGTATAAGTCCCATCAGGAATATTTGACGCAGTATTCCCTGTTTGAACAGGAGTAGTATTCCAAGAGTATGTATATGGTGTAACCGCACCAACTGTAGAAATTATTGCCCCACCAGAAGCCCCTCCGAAACATAAGGCATTTGTTGGTGTGATGGTATTTGTTCCTTGAAAATCAACAAAATTAATAGTCACAGTATCTGTAGTTGTAGGACAATTACCAGTACCAGAATTGGTTAAATACAAGTCTACCGAACCAGAAGCTATTTCAGCAGCAGAAGGAAAATATAATGCGTTTAAATCTGCATTGCTAGGACTAAATGTGTTTGTTCCTCCCGACCAAACACCACCAGCTCCTCCAGTTTGACTACCAGTTAATTGAACAGATGTTTCTGTAATACAAGCAGTAATATCTGTCCCAGCATTAGTGCTAATGGTTCCTGGTATTTGAGTTACAACTTGCGAAACAACTTTAGGAGGACAAGATGATAAATCACTAATAACAACAGTATAATTACCAGTATCAACAAAAACAGATTGCGTTGTTTCTAAGGTATTCCATTGGTACGTAAAAGGCGGTGAACCTCCCGTTGTGTTTACAGTTAAAGTTATACCCGCATCACTAGGACACATGATAGCAGGATTAGGAGTAATATTGGCACTTAATGTTGGATTAAAATATACTCTTACCGTATCACAAATAGTAACTATCGCACAACCTCCTGTTGGATTTCCACATACTTGATAATCGATATAAGCAGGAAAAAGTGTATCAGTAGGAGCAACTACAATGGTATCACAAGCTGAAGTACAATTAAGGTAATAGTTCCATGCTCCTGGAGCATCAGGAAAAATAGAATTCCATGTAATAGAAGCTTCTACATACCCAGTAGTATTAATATCGGTGGAACATCCGTTGTTTACGTATGTTGATGTGGTAACTTCAGGCTGACCCAAGGAAGTAACTATAAAAGTATTTGCGTTACCTCCTGGTTTACAAAAAGTAAGCCTATGTGGTCCAACTCCAGTTAAACAAATATTTCCACCTATTGGAGTTAAAGGTCCGCAATTTACTTGATAGTTCAAAGCTCCACCAGGAATAGCTCCAGAAGCTATATTAAATGATATCCCCGTTGATGCAGGATCTAATGTAATTACAAATTCTACACAATTTACACCTGCACCACCGCAACAATTATCATTTCTGGTTACTAAAGGACTTGTCCAACTTCCAAAAGGTTGTCCGGTTAAATCCACATTAAATGTAGGAGTAGCTAGATTACATTGAGCAAACACCTTATTAATGTTCGAAACTAATAGTAATAGGCAAAGTAATATGTAATTAATAATTTTCAAGTTGGGCTACTTATTTTTATTATCCATACTATCTAATAAATTAAAGATAGTTTCTTTTAATAATTCTACTTTTTTTATTTCTTCTGGGCTATTTTTACCTGACTCAAAAAATTCATCAATCAATAAATTCAAAATTGCTCTTATTTTTTCTGCTGAAAGAGGCTCTTCTTCCTTTTCTTTTACTATAGGCTCATCTTGAGGTAAGGTTAAAGATTTGTTTTTATTCACTCCAATAGTATAACCCAGGGTTATTTCATGACTTAATCCTGCATTTAAGTTTGAATTTACGGTTGCAAAATCGTAAACATATCTTACCGTTAAACTTTTAAAAACAATTCCTGCATGAAAGTTAATTGCATAATTACTTCTGTAACCAGCACCTGCAATAAACATGTCTTTATAATGTAGTAATGCATTTACATCATATTGCAATGGAATGTTGTTGGAATATCTCGCAAGAACTACAGGCTGTAACTTGATGTTTTTAGAAGACGATAAATCCAACAAATAGGATGCCTGTGCAATAAAATAACTGGAATTTTTTACAAAAGAATCACTACTGGATCTACCTTTAAGAAGTTGTGGAGTGCTTAATCCTATAGCTAATTTATTTGAAAAATGATATTCTATACCAAAAGAAGCATCCATAAATGTTTCTGATAATGAACCATTATTTAATAGGGGGTCATCGACATCCCTAACCGTTGATTCACCAATTCTTAATAAACGATTTTGAACATCTATACCCACACCTAAACTTAATCGGGATTGTTGGTTTATTTTTGCATGGTATGCATATTTTAATGAACCTATTAAGGTATTAAAAAGACCACGTTGATCATTTTGAATACTTATGCCAATTCCAGAATTAATTTTTGTTAAAGGAGCCGACATGGTTAACAAATGACTTACTGGAGAGCCTTTAAAACCTGTCCATTGTGTTCTGTGGTGTAAAAATGTTTGTATATCACTACTTTGACCGGCATTTGCAGGGTTGTAAATTAATGGATTTACAGTATAATTAGAGAATAAAGGTAATTCCTGACCAAAAGTAAAAGCAGGGAGCAAGCCAACAGAAATAAATAATATCTAAATTGTATTTCTCATATTATACGGATACAATTGATAAAAAGCCTTTTCTAATACTGGTTTCACCAAATATTTCTACTATATAATAATACGTTCCATCAGGTAGTTGGTTGCTTTGCCAAGTTCCTTTCCAGTCATTTGTATAATTTGACGATTCATAAACTAAATTGCCTGAAGTATTAAAAACCATCACTTTTGAATCTGGATAATTCTCAATTCCCATGATATTCCATGTATCATTATACCCATCACCATTTGCAGTAATTAAATCTGCTATTACTATAGCTGGTATTGTTGATGTGTCTTCAATAATTGGTACAATAACATTAACTAGAACGTTAGCTGAAAAAATACATCCGTAAACATCCACAATTGAAACCGTATAGTTGGTATTAATTATTGGAGTAGCAATAGTAGAAGCATTATTCGGGGTAACTACACTTGAAGTTGGTGTCCAGGAATAAAACAATCCCCCTGATGCTGAAATTATTGCACTGTCACCTAAATTAATTGTGGTGTCATTACTAGCAGTTATGTTAAAAGGATATACATCTATCGAAATAATATTAGAAGTGTCGGTAGGACAAGTCCCATTTTTTACAAAAGTTCTGTAACCGATTGAAGAAGTAGTAACAACATAATTAATGGTATCTGTAGTAATTGCCATCGAATTCCATGTTAAGCCATTGTTAGTAGTCATTTCCCAACCAGAAATATTTCCAACATAACCACTTAAATAATTAAAACCCGAGGATTGTGTACAAACACTATCGGAAGCAAATAAAATTCCTGCATCAGAAGCGTCATCAACAGTTATTAAATATTGGGCAGTATCGTTTGGACAAACTCCATTCGTTGCAATTATATGAAACAAAGTAGTTTGACTTAAATTAGTAAATATGTTGATATTTGTTGTATTACCAATTGATGTCCACGATAATCCTCCATTCGTAGAACTTTCCCAATCTAAAATAGTTCCGATTGTACCCGCTGAAGTAAGGTTTCCAGAATTTCCTAAAATACAGACATTTGTAGGGGCGGATATAATTCCTGCGTCAGCTAAATTATTTACTGTTATTGTAGCAGTATCGGAATACACATTTGAACACGAACCATTGCCTACAATTACTCTGTACATTGTTGAAACAGTTAAATTGTTATAATTATAGCTGTTTGTTGCGTTACTCAATGACGACCATGAACTTCCTCCATTTGTAGAAAATTCCCAATCGATAATATTTCCTGATTCTCCAGTAAGTGAAATAATACCAGTATTTGAGTTAATACATACTGTATTATTGTTTTGGGATAACGTTCCTCCAACAGGAAGTGATTCAATGAATACTTTCGCTACTGACGAAGTATCAAAATTACAATCACTTAAAATTGCTCGATACCAAGTTTCTATTGTAAGATTTGTAAAAGATTGAGTAGTTGAGGTATCAACAATAGGAGTCCATGAAGTACCCGTGTTTGTTGACATTTCCCAAAAACTAACATTACCAGCATGTCCTGATAAAGAAATATTTCCGGAATTTATTCCTGAGCATACTGATTGATTAACAGGAGATAAGGTTCCGCCAACTGCTCCATTCATTACAGTTACTTCTGCTGTATCGGAATATTCAATTTGACAACTTCCATTTTGTACAATCGCTCTATACAGATATGTAGATGGTTGATTAATATAATTGTATGGATTTGTGGTAGTTGAAAGACTGTTCCAAGAACTTCCTCCATTTGAAGAAAATTCCCAATCTATAATTGAACCTCTTTCTCCTGATAAAGTTAGGAAACCATTGTTTGGAGGAACACAAACTGAAGTGCTGCCTGATATTGTTCCTCCAATTGTAGTCGAGTCAATGCTTAATATTGCAATAGATGAAGTGTCAACTGGACACAAACCATTTTTAACAACTGCTCTGTACCAAGTTTCTTGAGTAAGATTAATATAGTTTTGAGTGTTAGTGGTATTTACAATATTGTTCCATGAAGCTCCTCCATTTATAGAATTTTGCCAAAATTGAGTATTACCAAGAGATGAAGTTAAATTTAAAACTCCACTATTTCCACTTATACATATAGGTTGACTAAAATCTACATTTCCACCATCAGTTAATGTATCTGATACGATAATAATATTATTTAAAGTATCATTACTATTATTAATATCCCCAATTAAATTGGTATAAAATTTAAAATTATAGGTGTTAGCCGTTTATAAATCTGCTGAAATTGGAAATTTATAAGAGTAAGTAGAAGTTGCAGGAAAAGGAGAAAGTGTAATCGTTTCTGTAATGGGTGCACTACCATTAATTTCATAACTTACGTCAAACGACCCACTATAAGAGCTTCCAAAATTAAAAATAACAATAGTAACCAATTCAGTATTTGAAAGTTCGCACCCAGAAACAGGGCTAGGAGCAGACAGCACTCCAATATTTTGAGATAAAACTAAATTACTTGTTAGAAAAAATAATGAAGCAACAATAATTTTAAATCGAAACAAAAACAAATAGTAGTAATTGTTCATTATAGTTCTTTAAAAAGCGTTGTTTTTAACAAAAAGTAAGTGTTTATTCATAATAATTTGCTTGTACGTACTTAACTCTGAAAAGATATGAATAATTATTAATTAATAATTAGTAAATTCGACTAGCTTCGTGTATTTATAGATTAATGTTAAGTATAAATACTCATTAAACATTAAGTGATATTACGCCAACTAATTATTATATGTTACATAATTTTAATTTTTTTTAGACGATTGCAACTATAATAATAAAAAATCCAAAAAAATAATTAAAATATAGGTTGAAACTATAAGTAATTTAGAAAGAAATAAGATAAGAAAAAGTAAGTTTTAATGGGCATTATTTATTAGCAATTTCAGCCGTGAACAGTTTCAGATTTTCCGTAGTTTTTTATCACTTCGCCTTCATATATTAATAAGTCTTCCCAACGTTTGTTTACATCAATGCCTTTACCATATTTTCGTGCAAATCCAATAAATGTGGTGTAATGCCCAGCTTCGCTTATCATTAAATCGTGATAAAACTTTGCTAATTCGGGGTCTTTTATTTTTTCTGACAAAAGCTTAAAACGTTCACAACTGCGGGCTTCTATCATTGCAGAAAACAACAATCTATCCACCAAACTTTGCTGACGATTACCACCTTTAATCATAAACTTGAACAACTCATTTACGTAACTGTCTTTACGTTCTCGACCAAGTTTATACCCACGTTTTTTAATTATTTCGTGTACCATTTCAAAATGTTGCAACTCTTCTTGTGCTAGGGCTAATAAATCGGTCACCAAATCGGTATGCTCAGAATTTAACGAAATGATGGTGATGGCATTTGTTGCTGCTTTTTGTTCGCACCAAGCATGGTCGGTTAAAATTTCTTCTATATTTGATTCTACAATATTTACCCAACGTGGGTCAGTTTCTAATTTTAAACCAAGCATAAACGGATTGTTTTGAAGTAAAGTTAATGAATAGTTTTAGTTTAATCCGTGAGTTTATCTAAATCTCTACGCACCTTTTTGGTTGGTCGTCCTTTTATGCCCAATACTTTATTTTGATGATTTTGCAGTTGGATTTGTTCCAACAGGGCTAAATCGGTTTCCAATGTGGTTTCTATAAGGTGTTGTGCAACTAATTTTGCTCCTAAACGTGATTTAGGTATTTCTAGTACTTTAAACGTACGCCAAATAGGAATTACCTTAATGGCAATTTCATTTCCCTCAGCAACTGTTTTACTGGATTTTACAAAAGCACCGTTGAGTTTTACTTTTTCATCGTCGCAAGCTTTAGAAGCCAATGTTCTAGTTTTAAACAAACGAACTGCCCAAATATATTTATCTATTCTCATTGATGTTCCAATTAAAAACGTTAAAAATAAGCAACCAATCTAACGGAAAACTTGCTGTTAAACACATTTCTTGATGGGTTAGGGGGTGAGTAAATGTTATTTGATGGGCAAGTAAAAACAAATAATTGCAGTTAAATTGTGTTTCAAACATACGGTTATGAAAACGGTCACCATATTTATAATCTCCAACAATGGGATGATTAATTTTATTCATGTGCTTACGTAATTGGTGCATTCGACCAGTTTCGGGCATTAACTTTATTAAACTGTAACGCGATTTCTCGTAAGGCGTAACCGGAATATCCAACTCAATACTGCAAATAGTTTGGTAATTGGTTAACGCTTCTTTATAAACACCCGTATCGTCGTTTTTTACCGGAGAATCAACTTTACCAGTTTCAGGAGAAAAACCACGTACAATGGCATAATAGGTTTTATGAATGGTGTTGTTGGTAAATAACGCTTGAAATTGCGGTATAAATTCTTTGTTTTTTAATAATAGAATAATTCCCGAAGTTTTGCGGTCTAAACGATGAACGGGATACAACGGAAAACCAAATTGTTGTTGCAATTGTTCTAAAAGCGTGATTTCTTCAATGTTTCTGGCATAGTTGGAGTGATGTATCAAATAATTGTTGGGTTTGTTTACTGCCAACAATACATCATCTTCATATACAATTTCTATGGTATTTATGTTGGGTTGAATGGAAGTGTTCATCAATACAAAAATACACTTATTAAATGATGTTTTAAAATATTCTATTTAACATAATATTAATTATAAGACAAAACGATATTATTTTTTAGTGGTATGTTTTTAGTTCGTTTTTTCTTATAATTCTTATTATGTCTCCACTTCGTTTCGCCCTGGCGGGTAAATAGAACGCACATTCCATCGCTTCTAATTTGTCGTATTCAATATAATTCTCCACAAATTTAAAAATATTGAATTCTAAAGCGATTAGATTTATTCGGTATATCATTTTGTCTTATAATTAGACATTATGTGTAAATAGCCGCACATTGCCTTTCTTTTTTAAAAAATTTATTCTTTTTGCCATCGCTCAAAAAAATTATGTGGTAGTTCACTTGCATACAAAAAATGCGTTTATTCATTCTTTTTTATTGTTTTTTATAGGTATTCATGAGCTCGTAAAACTCGGTTGCCTTAATAATTTTAAGGCTTTAATTCGCATTTTTCTATGCTTCGTTCACTGTCGTGGTTTTATTTGTTCTTTTTTATCAATGTTTTTTTATTTTAAACTAAAGTATTGATGCTACTTCGTGGTCTTGATAAAAAAGAACCAAAAAATCAAGAAAGAAATATGCTATCTACGCCTCTGTATAAATGCTAAAACAATACAAAAGTAATTGTTTGCTACGCAACAAAAGGACAAGCCCCTTTTGTTTGTTTTTACGCATTTATCCATTCACGCCAAACGCTTGCCCGCATTTCTTTCCTGTCAACACGCCTTTCTATTTAATAATTTTAGATAATTATGTTAAATAAAAACTTAAAGTAATGGTAACATATTATCTAAAGCAAACTTACTCAACTCTGGAATTGCATTAACAAATACTTTTATTTCCCAGTTAGAGAACTGTTTGAAGCGTTCGCCTTGGTCGTTATCGATAAAAATATAATTATCGGGTTTTGCGAGTTGTGTTGATGGTATTAAATACAATACCGGTTCAATGTCTTTCATAAACAGCACCAACGCCACCCAAAGGTTGTCTTTTGGTTCTCCTAAAACTTCTTTTGAGATTTTAACGCTCCGTTCTGTTTCTAAATTGATGGGCTGCAAATACAACTCGTGATAATTACCCGATTTGGTTTTGACAATAAAATCTACTCCCTCGCTCCCACTCTCGTTTTGGAAAACGTCTAATTTAGCTCTTAATAATTCAAGCTTGGTAAAGTGTTGGGCGTATTTGTAGAGTTTAGTCATTTTTAAAACGTTTCACCAAGTTCTCTAAACATTTTCACAGTATTTACATATTTGACATTCAAATCAATGCAAGCATCTGGGATTTTTATTTTATTCTTTCGGTTTGGTTGACTAATTTCTTGAGTAACTATAATTTTAGTATCCTTATCGGTTAAAGCATAAGCAACTATAAAGGCATCTGCTTCATCTGCATCTAAAAACTCATTCAGTGCATTAGGCATATAAAAACTATTTTTAGAGATAGCCCATGCAGAAACCTGACCATATGTAATCATTACCTCAGAAGAACTTTTAAAAAAGTCTTTAGGTAAATTAGCTTTACACCAATCTTCTAAAGCATCATTTTTGTCATAAAGTTCATTCTTAACTTTATCTATACTAATAAGTTTACCCTTATTAGCGAGTTCCTTCACTTTATTCCAAAAACTAAATGCAACATCTAATGGATAAGTTTCGCGATGTGCTTGTATGAAAAAATTGCTATCAAGTATATAAACACTCATGAATTCTAAAAGTGTTTAGTGAAAAAATTACTAAAAGTATCTCCTTTCAAACTTGTTAGTTTATAGGCATCCCGATACAATAATTGACCAGATTTAACAGCATTATTTACATGAGCTGCGAAAGTGAGGCTTACTCGTTTTTTAGCAGTATTATAGAAATCTCCTCCACTACTTTGTTGCTTTTTAAGAAACTCTCGATTAATGTATTCATCATAAAAATCGAAAAATTGTTTCTTAGTTATTTTACCTGTATCCAGTGCTCTCCGTGCAATTACAATTTCGCTTACTTTAAAATATTTAGCTGCGTTTTTTATACTGGGGTTACTTTGCCAAACTCTGTTAAAAGTTACTTCTGGCACTAAAAATTCAGCAGCAACAGCATCACATAATTTTTCTATTGGATTATCTGCTGGTTGTAATTTTCGAAAATCAAACCCAGCACTATGCCCAGTCCAAATATGAGCTAATTCGTGTACAATTGTAAACATTTGAGCAGCCTTCGCATCAGAATTATTGATAAACATAAAAGGTGCATAATTATCAACCAACACAAAACCTCTGCATTCATCAACTTCGATTTTTCTTTTTGTGGAATTTTCAACTACGCCATTAAAAACCAATATAATTCCTTTATCTTCTATTTGTTCAGAAAGATAATCTAATGCCTCTTGCCAAGTCCTAAAGCTACTTGCCCAATTCTCTTGTAAGTTTAAAGTATTTCTTATGTTTTTTACAATTGCACTAATACTATTATTGTTGCGGTATTTACCGACAAAGTCAAGCTGTTCGTATTCATTATCTTTTAGATAATCTCGTAGCCAATCTTGTCTTTGCTGCATAAACAAAATAGTGTCATAAACATTAACACTTACATGATTTGCTGGGTTTTGGTTAGTTCTAAAAAAAGGAATTGGTAATTTTTCTTTTGGAGGTTCAGATAAAAACAAATAACCAAAAGGCAGATGTACTTTTTTAGAGAAATTTTCTAGCTGTTTTACAGTTGGGTTTCTCTCACCACTTATCCAACTCTCTATTTTAGGTACTTTCTCCTTAAATTCATCAAAATTAAACCCTGCCCGAGCAATTGCCCAAGTAAGTATATTCGCATTTATATTTAATTCCATTGCCATTTTTACAAAAATACGAACTCTTTTTTGCTATTCTAAAGTATAAAGTTAAAACGTTAACAGTTGAATGTTAATGTATTTAATTTAAACATCAAAAAGGGTCTAGATAAGAATTGTCTTCTTCAAAAGAATTAATTAATTCAATAAATTTTTCACCATCATTAATAAAGTAATTATTTAAAAAATAATCAAATCCGTTCTCTATAAAATGAACTCTATTTTCTCCATTTATTTTACTAATATTAAATTCTGGTAATTCACTATAAAATGGATTTTTTTGAATTTCTTCAATGTATTCAACTAGAATGTCACCAAAAGGTTTACCTGAATTATCAAGTAGGTTATCATATTCTCCAATCTTTAATTTATCATGTTTAGGTCCAAATTTTGGATTAATGATTACAAGTTTTTTTGAAATGTCATTATTTAAAGATTCAATAATTAGATTATTTATATATGGGTCAAAAAAGCTATAACCAACAACAATAATATATCTTGAAGATTTTAATTTTTCTTTAAAATGTTTTGTTAAATTAAAAAATGGATCAAATGAGAATGTTTTAGTACCATGTCCAAAAATTAAATATGGATTATGATTTATATCTATATCGTTTATTTCTTCCTCAGTTAGTTTACTATGCTGCTTTACTTCTCCAGAATTTAACCTAACCCAGTCCAATGAACCATGAAGCTTGTATAAATTCATCTTAACAAATGCTTGCTCAGTATCATCATCATCCATTCCTCTCCATTCATTTGAAACAAATCCAACTCTAGGTTGTACACCCTTTTCTGAAAGAAAGGTTTCAATTGTCAAATCATAATTAAGTGTAAATAACTCTAACGGTTTTTCTAATTCACTAGAAGACATTAAATTGTGTAATGGTTCTAAATAGTTCAATGAATTAACATCAAATTCTAGCCACTCTCTCAAAAAATCATTTTTTATTATTCTTTCGAGTGACTCAAATAATTCATTCTCTATGTCAAGTTTATTTGAATTATGTTCCGCTTCTAACTGTATTAATTTATCAGCCCAATTTCCTGTTAATGGATATGGTAGAAAATTTTCACGATTTTTTATTCGTCTAATAACTAAAGCCAACTCTTCAATATTAGGGGTGAATTCAAACTTATTCTTACTTTCTAAACTTCTCCATTTATTATGATAATCTAGACATGAAAGTAAAAATTTTATTGACTCAGTTTGAGGTTTATTTAATTTATTAGGGGATGGGTTAATTATTTCAGACTGAAGATTATCAAGCATTTCACTTGACATTTTACACCCAGTCCTTTTTTTTGATGTACCAAAAGATGCTCCTGCCCCAAGAAGAAAAACACTCTTGCTTATAGCTGTATCTAAGTTAATTTTCGTCATATTATTACAGAAACCAAGGAGTATTTTGGGTTAGTTCATTATTAGGTATTCCATCCTCAGAATTAGCATGAAAATTTGCTATTTCTTTGGCATAATAACATGTAGCTGGTTGAATACGTTGTTTCAATCCTTTCCAAATTAATCTTGAAAATTCATATACTTGTTCAATTAGCTCATTATGTGAAAAACCAGATTGGTCAGCAAAATGAATTTTTAATTTCAAAGGTAATTCATCTTTAAGATTTACACCTGATTTATCTGAGAAACGATTATTATTAAAAAGTAAATATTCATATTTTGATAAGTTTAAATAAGTTCCGCTTATCGGCATTCCAAATCCAAAATTAGGATCAAAAGCTAACTCTAGTCTAGATTTTGAATCATTAACTTCAACTAAAGCATAAGGTATAGCAATATTAAATTCTTCTTTTAATAATTCATCAATTCTTGCTCTTTCATCACTTGAAAATGTTTTGTAGTAATGTATAACTAACCTTTCTATACCATTATTTTGACTAATATATTCACTTACAGATTCTTTTAATTGAATTATAAGACCTCTTGAAGTCTGGCTATCTCTATACGCATTAGTCTTATGAAGATAACCTTCGTTATCAAAAAAGACAGAGCTACCAACAAACATTTCATTATTCTTATTCTTAACTTGATTAAAACCAATAATCAAATCATTCTTTTTTGGCGAATCTAGTCTCCATGGTATCCCTCCTAATTTTGCATGAATTCCAATAGCAATATTTGGCAAATGATAATTGAAAACACTTGTTTTACGAATATTTTCTTCTTTAATGAACTGTGAAGAAATTCCCTTTTTTAATAATAAAGCTTTTAGATTAAAATATTCAGAGTCAGAATTATTTTTATCAAAATCACCAATAACAATAGCAAAAATATTTTTATAATAATCTTGTTTTAATTCTTTTTTTTCAAATTCTTTATATTCAGTTATCAACTTAGATTTAGAACTATATTGAAGCTTAGAATCAGCTAAAACAACTGGTATTCCAACATACCTCTCAAGACCTGGAAATTGTTTAAAACCACCTTTTAAGTATTTATATAGATTATTTGCATCATCCTTATTTTGATATATAAATATTAATTTCACTTCATAAGAGTTTGGTGCAGGTTTATAAACTCCATAATTTTGCATTCCTGTGATAGGATTAATATCTAACTTCCCATCTTTGAAAACCATTTTGTTTCTCTCGAATCTTACCTTTTTTATAGGAATACTTAAAAAGCTTTGTGAAACAAACTTAAAACCATTGTATTCTTTATTCTTAAAATATGTATTGTATAAAACAGAAAGTTCTTGATATCTATTCTTATAATTAATAGGTAAGGAATCTTTGCTTATCCCATAATATTTTACCACATTACTATTAGCAATTACGAAATGCTCACTTTTTAATTCAAAATCCCCATTTTTTATATAATAATTGTCCTTTGATAGGTATTTGATGTTATCAAATGATTCTAGTATTTCTATTTCATTTTTACTAACTAAAGTATTACTACTCCCAATGTTAAAAGTTATTTCATTAAACTTAGTATTGATTTTAAAATCAATTTTTCTATATATATTCCAATTTTCGTCAAATTCATTAATTTTCTGATAAGCAGAAATATCATAAACCATAGGTTTTATATGTACATGAAATTTTTGAGATATCAACAAATTACTTAATTCTGTTATTATTCGATGATAATTAAACTTTTGATTAGAATGAATCTCACAGATATTATCCTCAATTAATTCATTTAAACTATAAAAAATATAATCTTCATTTTGAATTTTATTTTCCTCTTTCCAAGTATTTAATTTTTTAATATCATCATCATTTGTAATTTTTTCTATAAAATATTGAAACTGAATACTAAAACCGTTAATATCTACCTTTGATATAAAAATACTTGTAGTTGAATTTTCTTCGAAATGGTATTTTATTCTATTTATAATTAATTCCATAAATTCTAAAATTAAACATTTAATTTACTCCCCCTCCACAATTTTAATTTCCTCCTCGCTCAACCCATAAAGCTGATAAACCATTTTATCTATTTCCTTATCGGTTTTTTCTATTTCGGCTTTTAGGGTTTGGGCTTCTGCTTTTTTGGTTTCAAAAACCTCCATCCACTCCATTTCTTGGAGTTTTGTTAATGTTGTGCCTTTGGCTGTTTTTATGGCTTTGTTTAACTCTTTTATAAAATCAGCAAAAGTTAATTCATGCCAGTTTTGGAGTTTAGTAGAAAGTTTCTCAATTGAAAATTGAGATTGGAGGTAACTATTAAATTTAGTTGAACAATTTTCATAATTGCAATACAATTGAGTTAATTCATTTGAATAAATTTTTAATTGTTCTTGTTTTTCTTTAGAAGCTTTAGGAATTTTAAAATTAATAATTTGAGAGCCTTTTAAATCTATATATCCTCCCCCAATTTTTGTGCTTCCATATTCATAATCGTAATAAAAAGTAGATAATTTACTATTCAATATAGCAATTAAAAAATCTAACAAATATTCTTCTTCTAATACTTCAAAATAATATATTCTATCTAGTATATGACTTGAATTATCTTTTAGCATTGCCCTTAATCTTAATATAGTTCTGGGCATCATTATAAGATAATTAGAAAATTCTATTATCTTATTCTTTTCATCTATTTCAGATAAATAATTAAAAAATTCTTGGGGTTTTGGTTGGTAATAAGGTAAGTTTAATAGTGTAGATTTTATTCCTTTAAATTTACCTTGAACATCAAAATCAATTTTAGAATTTGGAACACCTCGCTTAACTTTTGAAACTAACGAACCTAAATTAATTGAATTAGTTAATATTTTGTCAATTATATTTTTTGAGTTCAAAATTGTATCAAAACCTAATAATCCATCTGGTTTACAACTCTCTAATAGATTTACTTTTTGATTATCGAAATCAAAATTAAAACCAGTCTTTTTATAAATAAAAATATAAGGGTAAACTGATGCGTCTTCAAAAATTTTATCTAATGATACATTGTAAATAGAAATAATTTCAGAATTATTTATTAGAAGGTTACTTATCTTATATCCATATTCTGCGGATAAAAACTTATTTGGTTGAATCAAACCAATATAAGATTGTGTCTTTACTATTTTAAGGGCTAATTCATTAAACAATATGTATAAATCATATTGTTTATATGCGGAATAATAATTTTTTTCAATGTAATTTTTTATTTCATCAGGTAATTCTGTCCTTCTCACATAAGGTGGATTTCCAATAACCACATCAAAACCACCTTTGGCAAATACGTGAGGAAATTCATCTTGCCATTTAAAGGCTTTATCTCCTGCAACAGCTTTGCTATCAATAAGTGAGTTGCCACATTTAATGTTGTTGTTTAAATCGTTTAGTTTTCTGCGTGGCTGTGCGGTACGTAACCATAACGAAAGTTTAGCAATTTCTACACTTTCTTCGTTTAAATCAACACCAAAAATGTTGTTTTCCAACACCGTATTTTCAATATCGGGGAACACCAAACCACCACCCAATAAACTGGTTTGTAATTCATCAATGTATTGGTGTTCTTTTATTAAAAAATCTAAAGCTTGGTTTAAAAATGCTCCAGAGCCACAAGCAGGGTCGCAAATGGTTAGTTGTAGCAACCAATTTCGGTAATCATCTAATTGGTCTTTTAATTCTTTTAATTTGGTAGTGGTTCGTCCTTTGCGGCTTTTGGTGTATTCTTCTTCGTTAATTTCCAGTTCAGCTTTCTTTTCGGTGCAAAGCTTACCAACGGTGTTTTCTACAATGTATTTGGTAATGTATTTGGGCGTATAAAAAACACCGTCTTTTTTTCGTTTTGTTTTTTGTGCATCAAATTCAACGCCTTCAATTTCGGCATTTACGCTTTCAATTTCATTTAACGAGTTTTCAAAAATATGTCCTAAAATATTTACATCTACTTGGCTCTGAAAATCGTAAACAGAAAGTATATTGGTGTGTTTGTACAACAAATCATCGCTTATCAATAAACTATCCAATACCGCATCAGGTTTAAATAAACCACCGTTGTATGCAAAAATTTCGGCAGTTTTGTCGGTACCTTTTCGCCCTGTATCTAAATAATTAAAATACTTTTTGTAACGGTCGTACAAAGGTACTTCTTCGTCTAATTCTTTTAATTTATCCCATTGTTCCAATATTTTTACGGTTGAATTTGGAGGCAACAAATTTCTGTCTTCAGCAAAAAAGATAAACAAAAAACGGTCGATGAGTTTTTGCGATTTTTTAAACAAATTTTGTTTAATGTTTTTGTTGGCTCTTTCAGTATCTTCCTTGTTAAACTCCACTCTAAACACTTCGTTTTTTAGGTTTAGTTTTACTAAATCTCGATACAATTCGCGTTTAAATAACGAATAATCGCCATAAAACTTTTTGGTAATTTGTTCTTCAACTTGTATCGATTCTTCCTTAATTTTTAACGGAATGTTTTGGAGTAAATTCTCTTTTTCCAAACACAAATAGAGTAATGCAAATCGTTCTTGGTTAAGCGTAAACAAATCAAACTCTTCAAATTCAACAGCATTATTTACATAAAATCGTAGTTTTTCAAAATTGGAAGTAACCACATAAACACAATCCGTTTGATTGGCTTTGTAATCAAAAGCTTGTTGGCGTATGCTTTCTAAATCTTTGGTTTTGGTACTTTTTAGTTCAATTACACCCAAAGCATTTCCGTTTTTTAAAATAGCACCATCGGCTTTTTTTGCTCCTTTTTCGTTTTTTAATTCGGTGGTTAAATCAAAATTAGCATGTGGGTTAAGCGTATAACCTAAAACAGTTACAAAAAGCTCACGCAAAAAGCCTTCTTGAAATTGCTCTTCTTTACTTTCTCTAATGTTTTGCTGAATGGTAGTATCTAAAAAGTATTTTGCAAACTTTTTATACGCTTTAGTAATCGCTTCTGCATTTTGTCGTTTAAGGTAATTATTTAGTACAGAAGTTTGAAACAATGCCATTTTATTTAGGTCAGAAATTGAATCCGAAAGATACAGATAAATTGATATTTTATCCTGAATTGTTAATAGTTTTTATTAAGGCAAAGTTAGAAGATTTGAGCGTGCCATAAAGGTCGGGCTATCCGCTATATCTTTCTGTGAAAAACAGAAAGGATGTCGCTGCTATCCCTCACGCAGCTAAAAAATAAGTAAAGCAGAAAAAGCTTTACCCATTTTTTGCTAAAAAAAGCGGTAGGTAAGAGTTTAAAATTGCTATGAAAAATAGCAAATTTTAAACCCTTACTTGATTTTGTTTTGATAATTTTTTTTTGCCCTTTTTAAAGAATTAATTCTTTAAAAACCTAAGACTATTTAACATAACGCAATACATTATAAGACAAATAAATATATTGTATAACTTTGATATTCTGTTATTTACATTTTAATATTTTAAAATAACTATATAAAAAATAAATTATGATAAATAAACTCCTCTATCTCATTGATTTAAAATGTTCAGGAGATAAAATCCAATTCTGTTTAGAAACAAAAATAAAGAGAGATTTACTATATTCTATTCTTTCAGGAAGAAATAAAAATCCAGGCATAAATACAATAACACAAATTAAAAACGCTTATCCTAATATTAATTTGAATTGGTTACTTTCTAATGACCCTATAATTGACTACATAGAAAATTTATTACTACAAAAGAAAATAAAGCGATTTGAAAAGGAAATAAAAAATAAAGATGAACTGATTGAAATATTAAGAAATAATAATTTTTAATCAATTTAGAGATTATGTATTTTTATCATTAAACAGTTTAATTAAATCAAGCAATGGATACCCTTCGATAACACTTCGACAAGCTCAATACAGGCTTAACTCACGGTAAACTTTGCATCATATTCTAACACCTATGATACACACATCATCAATCTGTTCTAAATGACCTTTCCAAGTTTCAAAGGATTCATTTATGATTGTTTTCTGTTCTTCCATCGTTTTATCCTGAATGCTCAACAATAAACTTCTAAACGCTGTTGCTTTAAACTTCTTTCCTTTTTCCCCGCCAAATTGATCGACATATCCATCAGCTCCAATTCAAAAGTATGCGTTGTGTATGGCTCAGGATTATCAAATTGACCTATCGGTTGTTTATTAGCTTTCGTTTCTATTAACTCACCATTTCTAATCATCCACAAAGGGTTGTTTGCTCCGGCATATTGTAACACACCCCCTACCCCCTCTCTAGAGGGGAATAAAGCACATAAAGCGATGTCCATTCCATCTTTTACATCTTCATCACTTTTTTCAAACTCTTGAATAACTATTTCTCTTGTTTTGTTTAGTATTTCTCCCGGATTTGTTAAGCCGTGCTCTCTAACACTTCTGTTTAGAGCATTATTACAAACCACACTCACCATTGCTCCAGGAACTCCATGTCCTGTACAATCTGCCGCTGCAAATAAGACCAGTTGTGAGTCTTGGGTATTGAGTGATGGGTTCTCACCACTCATTACTCTCAACTCATCACTATTAATAGTTTCCATCCAGTAAAAATCTCCTGCTACAACATCTTTTGGTTTGTATAATATAAAAGATTCTTTAAGATACTCTTTTACCAATTTAGCCGGTGGTAAAATTGCCGATTGAATACGTTTGGCATATACAATACTGTCTTTAATTTCTTGGTGAGCCTGTTCTACCATTAGCTTTTGTTTCATAATGGTTTCTGCATCCCGTTTTTTAATTCTATAACTTCTAACGGCTAATACAATAAATCCTATAGCAAAAAATAATACAATAACTAATCCAATGTTTTGAATGCTCTGGAGCTTTATTTTTGCATTTTTTCGTACTACTTCTTCTTGTTTTAATTTCAACGTATGTTGATGTTTTTCTTTCTCCATTTTTGATTCTAAACTGGAAATGTTGGCAGCCGACAATAACGAAGCTTGTTCCTGATCGAGTTTAAGAAATTTTTCGAGATGAGCCAATGCTTCCTTATAATTTTTATCGGTTTTATAGGCTTCGGCTAATAAATTATGAATGTCTTTGATTTCTTTTTTTGCACCTAAATCTTCTTCTACTTTCAAGGCTTGAGAGGCTAATTGTATAGCATTGGTAACTTCTCCTATACTTAGGTAACCTCGTGCCAAATGAATGGTACTAAAGGCTTTTAGTTGAGCATCGTTAACAGGCACAATATGGTAAGCTTTTTTTGCATACCAGAAAGCTGAATCCGGGTTTTGATTAACCGTATAAGCATTAGATAACAATAAATACGTCCGGTTAAGTAATACAGAATCACCAAATTCCAGTAGGTCTTTCTCTATCGTTTTAAATTGTTGAATACCCTCCACAACATTACCTTCGTGCTGGGTTAATTCGGCAAGAGCCATTTTTGCTTTTATGGTTAATACTTTTAACTTAAATTTTTCGGCATGCTTCAATAATAATTCAGCATATTCTCTCGCCCTCACTAAATCATATTGAATTTGATTGATCCAATAAGCGATAAAATAGGCATCACCAATTACGATAGGATAAACCACAAGAGATTCTTTATGCTCCAATAATTTTCTCAAATTCATGAGGTATGTAAAAGATTGATCAAACTCCGCTTCAACCGAAACATAATAACGCATTAACTGATGGTTAAGATAAACCCTATCGATAATGCTTATTTTTTTATTGTTTAATTTGCCTTGAGCATAGTCTAAAAAAAGTTTTTTGTTTCGCAGGTAAAGTGGTTTTTTAATTACTTCTGTAGCAAGTGCTGCATTTCCACTTTTTTGAGCTTTAATTAGCAGATTACCGGTAATTGAAAATGCTTTTTCAACATCTACCCCACTCAAACTATCTGCCTGTTCCAATAATTGTTTATCGGATTTGTCAGGTGCATCGGTTGATTGGCTCATTCCTAAAATGGACCCTAACAAAAGTAATATGAGTAAAATGTTTTTAATCTTGCTAAAATAAGAAATCTAATACATGTTTTCTATTTTCGCAACCACCGGCTGCGTAATTATAATTCAATAAGTACCAGCAAATTGAGCCATGTAAACAAGATTACGTTCCGAAAAACCTTTTATTTCAGTGTTGAAATATGGTTTCAACCGGTGTTTCACATAAAGTTATTTTTTTTGTGTAAATTAGTGCTATGAAATTGTACAATCGTATA
Source organism: uncultured Vicingus sp. (assembly GCA_964371285.1). Classification (GTDB taxonomy): domain Bacteria; phylum Bacteroidota; class Bacteroidia; order Flavobacteriales_E; family Vicingaceae; genus Vicingus. Next base: position 20,387 of record CAYJMI010000045.1, read on the forward strand.
TGGAGTAAAGCTAATCGACGGTTATGGTGGAACCAACGAAGAACTTTTATTTTACTAATTCCAATAGCCTTGGGAATCTTAGTAACGGCTTTTCTGTTTTTAAAATATTGCTAAATTAACTCCAACTTGGTAAAGTGTTGGGCGTATTTGTAGAGTTTATCCAAAAGTTAAAAATCAAGTTTTGTTTGGAGTTCAATTTTTGGGTAAAAAACACCAATTATTACAAATGGATTTTTAGCTCTCCTCATATGCCATTCTCTAGTTGTTCCTAAGAAAAGGTATATATCTTTATTCTTAAGGAAATTGTCTTCATATTGCTCTCTCACTTTCTGCAAGGCTAGTTCTTCATTTCCTTCTGCACTTTTCAAACAATTCCAATACAAAGCACCTATTTCCCAGTCTTCAATCATTAAACGGCTGACTGTTCCTTCAATATCCTTAAAACGATAATAGAACTTATAAGGAAGCTTCGGTATCATTATTTCTGGATTCTTTTCTTGGTCAAACAAATCTCCTTGTTTTCTCAATTCTTTCCACTCATCTTTCCAATCCCTATTTTCTTCTTTAGCAATTTCAAAACCTACAATTTCAGTTGGCTTAAATGTAGCCAACGAAATATTTTTCGGTTCTTTTGAATCTTCAATTAATGCTGTTAAATTGGTATAAACATTTTTAGTACAAAATGTTTTTCGCTCAGCCCAATTGTTTTCTGTTCCAATTTTTCCGTGTGTTTCAACGTCTTTAAAATCAT
>CAYJMI010000045.1:21147-26960 GCA_964371285.1 uncultured Vicingus sp.
ATTTATAGGTGAATGACTTTCTGGTCTAAAATCATCTGTTCGCTCTTTTAAATCTAACTCAATCCAACTATATTTAAAAGTTTCAATTTTTCCGTTCTGTCTTAGACCTCTTAAAAATTTCAATGGAACAGGGTATATACGAATCCAATCTCCATTTTCTAAAACTCCCGCTGTGCAAACTAATTCATCGTAACTTCTTGAAGGTAACGGATAAGTTGTAACCGTTATTAGAATCCGAGTTTTTGCCATAAACTAAAGATGTTGTATTGGTATTTTCCAATTAGGTTGGTTAGCAAGTGTTTTTACTACTCTACCTCTGTGACACATACATTCCGTTGCTTCAAAACAGGTTAAAGCAACTCGATTGTATTTTTTTAATAAATCATTAACACTTAACAAGTGTTTTTTATTTTCTATTAAAACCGTTAGTTCGTACTCTTTAAAAAGCACTTGATAATCGTTTAACGAATTTAACTCTTGTCTTTTTTCCGAAACAATTCCTAATTCAGGAATGTGAATATAAGCAATGCCCACATTTTCGCAAGCGTGTTTTAATTGCGATTTAGAAAAACCATATTTCATGCTTAATGCGTTTTTTCTAACATCGCAAAGCAATTTTACATCATTAATTATTAATTGGTTAAGGTAATGTTCTAACGATTTGCCTTCATAACCAATACTAAATAATTTGGTTTCGGAAAAAGTTCGTTTTTGTTCTTCTACTTTTTCTAATTCTTGTTGGGTTAAAACCTTGTGAGCTATTTCGCTTTTAGTGGCGTAATAAGGATAATTTCGATAGGTATATTTTATTATTTCGTCTCGGGTAACATCAAAATAAGCACTTTTTAACTTTACTAATAATGCCTTGTCTTCTTTTTTTAAAGTAACCGAAAAATCTTCGGATGTACTTTTTTTCCAATACATAGCTTTAGTTGCTGTGCTTTCTTGTACTAAACCGTATTTAGCCAATGTTTTTAAATCTTGGTTGGCTTGAAAGGAATAGCAGCCAAATTTGTAAGGCACAAAATCAAAGGCTTTTTTTTCTTGCCATCGGGTATAAATAAATAATAGTTTTTGAAAACGGGTTTTATCTAATTGCCCATCAAAACTGGCTAACAGCGAAAGCAATATTTTTCTACGATAATACATATTGTAAAATTACGAACTCTTTTTTGGAAGTAGTTGTAATATTAAATGAAACTCTAACAAGTAATTGTTAATGCAACTTGGTAAAGTGTTGGGTGTATTTGTGGAGTTGGTTCACCTTTGTATAAGCTCTATATATTGTTTATTCATGTTTTCGATTTAGTTAGCTATCACTTTCATTATAATCTTCTGCCGTTCTCGAATAGTTTTTATTGGCAGAGCAAACAAATAAGATGTTCAAGGATTTAAAGTCTTATTTAACAAATTATGAAAGTATCCTATCCTGAATGCTTAGAATCCGAATTATTCTACCATCAGTTGCTACAATATTGCAATTTTCGCTCCTTGCTAATGCAGTTGCCACATGAATTGCATCAGCCCATTCAATAGGTACCTTAGCTCCGTTTGGCATTTTTACGCTACTTGGTAATTCTTGTAAAAAAGGAAACAACTCGTTATTCATCGTTTCAATAATAAACCATTGTGGAGGAGAATCAATGAATGCCTTAAATTGAACTCTAGTGAACCTGCCTTTTGATATCTTGTCGAATTGTCTAGCAATTTCTACAAAAGCTAAAGTTGAAGCAATAATAACACCTTTATTAAGAGTATCGTAGCTACGATAGTTATTAAGAATTTCATTTAGCCGAAAAACCAAATTTCCACTAAGATTCTCATATTCTATAAAATCTCCATCCTTTCTAATATCATACTTGTAGTAACAAGCAATGAAATCTGACAATACGTTTGTATCAAGTACAATATCAAACATATGATTCAAAGCTTAAATAAAAACTTTCCATTTGTTCAAAAACATCCTTAGACCAAAAACAATAATCATTTGGAATAATAGTTAATAAACTTAATGAAAATCTTGGACTAATTTTATTATTACAAGGCTTGTCCCAAAGTATATCTTCATCAATAAAAAGATTTTTCAATAATTTATCTCTATCTAATTCAGGAAAATAAAACGATCCTTCGTTGCAAAGTAATTCGAAATTAGCGTTCAACTGCTGTAAAGAAATTTGTATATTATTTTTTTGAAATTGTTCTATTATATACAACATATCAGAAGTTGAACCTATAAGAATAGCATCAGATAGTTGATTTTTTATTGAATTAATATTCCCGTTGATGAAATATGCTTCAAGTTCGGAATATGTAACAAACCTTGATTCAACCATCCCTTACTTCATTGAAACTTTCGCATCATCAAGTCTATCTTCGTCGTTATCATCTTTATCATTAGTAAGTGGAGTATCCTGAAGAGCTAATGATTTTATTTTCTCTTCATCAATATCTCTCCAGTCTTCATCAATTGCTCTTTCGATCGCCGAGTGTAAAAAAGCTAAATACTTACCAGGAACTCCTAATGCCTTATTTAATGCTAATGACAATGAGTCTTCAGTGAAAGGAGACAAATCATTAACTTGAGAAGGGTTTAATCTTGACTCTTTAAGATAGGTTATAGCAAGTGGAACTGCCGCTGATGAATCTATAGGATTAAAATATACAGTATAATCATTAGAAGTTTCATCACTTAACCCAGCGAATCTTCCCAAACCACTAGCATTCCAGTGTGGATATAACAATTCCTGTAAATATGGGTGAATTGTAAGTAGTATTTTATAAAAAGAACTTTGCGTATTGTATGATGCGTCTCCATCGACGAAATAATATCTTAACGCTTCACAGAATTCTCTTCGTGCAGATGTTGTTTGGGGAACAACAACTTTTTCAACTTCTTCAAATAAAATGATTCCATGAGTAAAACCAGCAGATTCAAAAATTTTAACAAAATCATTAAAAAGTAATTCATTTGCCTTTTTCTTCCAGTAGAATTCAGGTTGCTTGTCAAAGAAGTACTTATTTATATCAGAACTATTATAACCAAATCTAGCTAATCTAGTTGCTAGATCTGATTCAATGTTTAGATTGTCTAATTGTCGCTTAACAGCTTGATTTAATCCATGTATATCTATATCTCCTTTGAAATTACCTTCTCCTTCTCTTAATTCTTGATAAGTCTTTCTAAGCCATTCGTCATCCCCAATTGTCTCATTTATTGAACCTGTTACTTTTGCTAGTACTTCGTCGTGAATCAATCCTGTAAAAACCCTAAGTCGACACATCGCTAAAGATAAGACTTCTTGATCCACTATCGCAGAAAGAATAAGTTTAGAAATACTAAAAAATTTACGGTAATTGTCATTAGGTATCGGAGCGACATAGACAGCAAATAATATTTCAGTATTATTCGAAAGAGAAGCTCCCAAGTCTCCCATGATTTGTCCTTTCTTATAATTCAAAAAAGCCGTTTTACCAATTCCTCGACCACGTCTTGTTGCATAATCCATTAGAAAAGCTATAGTCTTTGTTTCTACCCGACTTTCTGTTGGAATTAAAATATTTTCGAACTGTTCATCTTCTTTTTCTCTAAGTTCATGGAAATAAATACTTCCATTTTGTCTATTATCTGGGTCATTCATTATGACGCCAGGCAGTCTTGGAAATGGGTTTCTGTTAAATCCAAACACTGCATATTTATCCGTAGGTTTAACCTTCGATTTTTCTATTTTTCTAAAAAGATTATTATTGCTCATTATTTCTTTTTTTGAGTTGTTATCGCAATTAAAGAACAGAATTTTCCATTCAAATTTACAGGTCGTCTTTCACGTTGTTTACGTTGATCTTCACGAACATCTGTTTCAATAGATATCGTCATATTGATTTTCTTATGCAAAGAGTCATCAATCGCTTTGGAAAGAAGTTCCTCAAAACATGAAGCACTAATTCTAAGTTGTCTACACACCTCATCCCGAACATTTTGAATAGATACGTATAAACTTTTAGTTTTTAAAAATATATTTGTGTACACTCTGTATAGAGTTTCAGTAAATATATTTCTAAAACTGATCCAACTAGGTCTATGTAGTGCTAATGATTCTCCCTCTAAATTATTAATTCCATCTACAAACTCATTATTAACGAGCTTTCTTTTTGGCTTAAATACTGATACAGGCACTATAAGTCTTCCTGGTACAGAGGAATTATAATCCGTATAAAAAATCAATTCAAGTTCTTCTAGTCTTGGACACCATGCCATATAACTTCTTGGAGCAAGTGGTGTTTTATTACTTCCAAAGTCCTTTTTGTCTAGTAACGGAGAAGAATTCCCAAACAATAAATTAACTGCAGCTTCTTTCATTGCTAAAGCAAGTCTACTTTTAGGTGTAAATTTAGGGGTATCTACATCTTTCCTCTTTTTCAATGAACCCATTCGTTCCCATGCTTCTTTAACCGAATTTAGCCAATCCTCTTTTTTGATAGGAAAACTATTCGAGTCCAATTGAATTATTGTATCATAAGATTCTATAACTTGATTTTTTAGTTCGCTATCCCATAAATTATTATTCCAAACTCGGAATATCGGATTCCAATTTTTTAGTGGAGCAGGTATTATTATTTGTCCTTGTCCTGCAGGGTTCAACTTCCATAAACGATCAATAAACCAACCAGGTATAACATATTCCTTATGCATCTTTTGTATAAGTAGATTCAGAAACTCACGTTTGTTACGTTTATATGTTTTAAGAACTTGTATTCCCTCATTTGTAAGTATATAAACTCCTATTTCCGACTTTTCAAAACTAGGTCTATCAGCAACAATCCATCCAAATGACTTCAATTCCTTTATTAAGTTCTCAGTCCCTGTATCACTTAAATGTTTAATCAATTTCAATCCCTTAACCCTAGAAGACATTTGATCTTTAAGTTGTTTTTTGCTTACAAGACCATAATTATCTATAAAAACCATAGCTTCATAAAACAATCTAAGATCACTTGATGCAGCTAAACTTCTTCTTTTTGGTGTTTGCCAATATTGTCTTTTATTCGACTTACTGTTAGTCATTTAATCTGAGTTTTACTCCCTCTTTTTCTTTATAAACTTCTTTGATGTGATTTATCACTTCATTTTTTGAAGTGGAAAAATACAGCTAAATTTTTAATTTACCTCAAATTTTAAGATGTTTTTATTAAGGCAAGGTTAGATGTGTTGGTCTTGTCCTAAACGCCATTCAATAAATTATCAGTCCAGACAATATAATATATTTAGTAGTGTATTTTATACATTTTGGTTATTTATGTCATCAATTTCTTTTTCCTTTTGTTAATTTATTTAATTTAGAAAAAATATTTCATCGGAGTTTATCATGGAAAATAATCAATGCCAAAATTGTGGAGATGTAACAGTTCATAATTACTGCCCCGGTTGTGGTGAAAAAAGATTTAAACGCATCAACATAAAAGATGTGGTTGGCGATTTTTTATCGAACCTTATCACTGTTGAAGGTCCAATACTTCGTACCATAAAAGACCTTTCGTTGCAACCCGGTTTAATGATTAATGATTACTTAAACGGTAAACGAAAAATTTACTACAAACCTTTTCAATATTATCTTTTAGCCACTACGGTTTACTTTTTGTTTTATTATTTATGGGGAAATGAAGTGATGTCGATGTATTCTGATTTTGGTGCAAATGCAAATACTACCGGAACCGTTGAAGAAATTAATACTTTTCAGCGGGAGTTTAATGATTTTCTAAATAATAACATGCGTCTGTTAACTTTTTTTCAGGTACCGATTTACGCTTGGTTAATC
>CAYJMI010000046.1:0-26535 GCA_964371285.1 uncultured Vicingus sp.
CAAATACATTACCAATAATAGGATAACTAACCATCATTCCACAAAATGTTTACGGTATTGGATATGAAAATAATGGTTTAATGTTGTTACCACCATCATCATTGTTTATTGTTGCAGTATTTATATGGGTTCAAAAATCGAAAAACCCTGAATTAATTGGAGAATAATAGAATTTTAACACTATAAAAAAATGGAATTAATTAATTTATTCATAAAAAGTGCCTTCATAGAAAATATGATTTTCACTTTCTTTTTGGGAATGTGTTCATATTTAGCAGTATCAAAAACAGTAAAAACTGCAGTAGGTTTAGGAGCTGCTGTAATATTCGTATTATTAGTAACAGTACCTGTCAATTATTTGTTAGAAACTTATGTGTTAAAGGAAGGAGCTTTGGCTTGGATGGGTAGTGAATATGCTGATATAGATTTAAGTTTCTTAAGTTTTATCATGTTTATTGCGGTAATTGCCTCAATAGTACAATTGGTTGAGATGTTGGTAGAGAAATTTTCACCATCATTGTACGGTGCTTTAGGTATATTCTTACCTCTTATCGCGGTGAACTGTGCCATATTAGGAGCATCATTATTTATGCAACAAAAACAATTTTCTAATGTTGGAGAAGCTACAGTTTATGGCGTTGGTTCTGGTTTTGGATGGTTTTTAGCCATAGTATTAATTGCAGCCATTAGAGAAAAAATCAAATACTCTCACATTCCTGGACCTTTAAAAGGTGTTGGTATGGCATTTATTCTTACAGGATTAATGGGATTAGCATTTTTAGGATTTTTAGGATTTGAACTTTAATATTTAAGATATGGATACTAGCGTAATAATTATAAGCATTGTAGTTTTTTTAATTGTTGTTTTAGCATTGGTAAGTATTTTACTTTTTGCTAAAGCGAAATTAATGCCTTCAGGAAAAATTACAATTACCATCAATCACGATAAAGTAATTGAGGTTGATGGTGGAGGTACTTTGCTTTCTACACTTGGTAGTCAGGGAATATTTTTACCGTCTGCTTGTGGTGGTGGTGGTACTTGTTTACAATGTGTTTGTCAGGTAAATAGTGGCGGAGGTAGTATTTTACCTACAGAAATCCCAAATTTTACCAGAAAAGAAATAGCCGAAAATTACCGATTAGGGTGTCAGGTAAAAGTAAAAGAAAACATGGACATTCATATCCACGAAGAAATTTTGGGTATTAAAGAATGGGAAGCAACAGTAGTTTCTAATTATAACGTAGCTACTTTTATTAAAGAATTTATTGTTGAAATTCCAGAAGACATGAATTACAAAGCTGGTGGGTATATTCAAATTAAAATACCTGCTTGTACGGTTAAATATGCCGATATGGATATTTCAGCTCACCCACAAGACCATCCGGGAGAACCTGATAAATTTAAACCAGATTGGGATAAATTTAATTTGTGGCCTTTGGTAATGAAAAATAATGAGGAAGTAGTTAGAGCGTACTCAATGGCTTCTTATCCTGCCGAAGGCAGAAGAATTATGCTTAACGTACGTTGTGCAACACCTCCTTTCGATAGAGCTAAAAATGGTTGGATGGATGTGAATCCGGGCATTGCTTCTTCATTTATTTTTAACCAAAAAGTAGGCGATAAAGTAAAAATTTCCGGCCCTTATGGTGAATTTTTTATCAACGATTCTAATTCTGAAATGTTATACATTGGTGGTGGTGCAGGTATGGCTCCAATGCGTTCTCACTTGTACGAATTATTTAAAACCATTAAAACTGGTCGTAAAGTAACCTATTGGTATGGTGGTCGTTCTAAAGCTGAATTGTTTTACATCCATTACTTTAGAGACTTAGAAAAAGATTTTCCAAACTTTAAATTTTACTTGGTATTATCAGAACCTATAGAATCGGATAATTGGAAAGTAATGAAAGACACCAACGATGAAGGTGATGGTTTTGTAGGTTTTGTTCACCAAGTGGTAATTGACCAGTATTTGAAAAAACACGATTCGCCCGAAGACATTGAATTTTATTTCTGTGGACCTCCAATGATGAACAATGCTGTTGTTAAAATGTGCGATGAATGGGGTGTGCCAAAAGAAAATGTTCGTTTTGACGATTTTGGTGGATAACAGACTATTTAACTAATATTAAAACCCATTCCTCGAACGGATGGGTTTTTTGTTTGTAAATAGTTGCATCCTTACCGAGCCATCAAATCAAAATAATTATTTTTTGGATAGGAAAAATAGAAAATCACTATTAGGCAATAAAAAAGATATTTTAAAGTATCTCAATTGGATAATAAAATTAAATTAAACGACTTTAAAATAAATGATTAAACTTGCATATAAATATAAACTATGAGTAAAGTAGCATTAATAACAGGAGTAACAGGACAAGATGGAGCTTATTTAGCCGAACTTTTATTGTCGAAAGGATATGAAGTTCATGGAATAAAAAGAAGAAGTTCGTTGTTTAATACCGATAGAATTGACCATTTGTATCAAGATGTTCACGAAAAAAATGTAAAATTCTTTTTACATTATGGCGATATGACAGACTCTACCAATTTGATTAGAATAGTTCAACAAGTTCAACCTGATGAAATTTACAATTTAGCAGCTATGTCGCATGTTCAGGTTTCGTTCGAAACTCCTGAATATACCGCAAATGCTGATGGGACTGGAGCTTTACGTTTATTGGAAGCCATCCGTATTTTAGGATTAGAAAAAAAGACTCGTTTTTACCAAGCATCTACATCAGAACTTTACGGAAAAGTAATGGAAGTTCCGCAATCGGAAACTACACCATTTTATCCTCGAAGCCCGTATGCAGTTGCCAAATTATATGCCTTTTGGATAGTTAAAAATTACCGTGAAGCTTATGGAATGTATGCTTGCAATGGTATTTTGTTTAACCACGAAAGCCCGTTGAGAGGTGAAACTTTTGTAACCAGAAAAATTACCAGAGGAGTTGCTAAGATAAAATTAGGGTTACAGAAAAAAATATTTTTAGGAAATATAAGTGCAAAACGAGATTGGGGTCATGCAAAAGATTATGTAGAGGGAATGTGGTTGATGTTACAACAAAAGGTGGCAGATGATTACGTTTTAGCAACTGGAACAACAACAACTGTTCGCGATTTTGTAATCCTATCGTTTAAAGAAGTTGGTATTGAAGTTACGTGGAGTGGAGAGGGAGTAAACGAAAAAGGAACGAACAAAGCTACTGGGGAAGTAGTTGTAGAAATCGATCCAAAATATTTCCGTCCAACAGAAGTTGATTTATTAATTGGCGACCCAACAAAAGCTCAAAAAGAATTGGGTTGGAAACATAAACACGATTTAGCAAGTTTGTGTAAAGACATGGTTCAGTCTGATTTAGCATTGTTTGAGAGACAGCAGTACTTAAAGGCTGGTGGACATGATATTTTAAATCAACATGAATAAAAATGATAAAATATACATTGCTGGACATCGTGGAATGGTTGGTTCCGCTATTGAGCGTTTGCTGAGGAAAGAAGGTTATGCCAATCTTATTACTCGAACTTCAGCAGCCCTTGATTTACGAAATCAACAAGCAGTTAACGATTTTTTTGCTACCGAAAAACCCGATTATGTGTTTATGTCGGCAGCTAAGGTTGGCGGTATTTTGGCTAACAATATTTATCGTGCCGAGTTTATTTATGATAACTTAATGATTGAACTAAACGTGGTTCATGCAGCTCATCAATACCAAGTTAAAAAAATGTTGTTTTTAGGGTCGTCGTGTATTTATCCAAAAATGGCACCCCAACCTATAAAAGAAGAATATTTATTAACGGGAGTATTAGAACAAACCAACGAACCTTATGCCATTGCTAAAATAGCCGGAATCAAATTGTGCGAATCTTACAGAAGACAATACGGAGCAAATTTTATTTCGGTAATGCCAACTAACCTATATGGACCAAACGATAATTACGAACCTGAAAGTTCACATTTGTTTGCCTCGTTTATTCGAAAATTTACTTTAGCCAAAAGAAATGGCGATAAAGTAATTGAAATTTGGGGTGATGGCTCTCCAAAACGTGAGTTTTTGCATGTTGATGACATGGCAGATGCCTGTTATTTTTTGATGCAAAACTACGATGGCGAAGAAATTTTTAATATTGGAACAGGAATAGATGTGAGTGTATTAGAATTAGCCAACCTAATGAAAGAAATTACAGGATTTGATGGCGGATTTAAATTTGATGCTACTAAACCAAACGGAACACCACGTAAGTTAATGGATGTATCTAAATTAGCAAAAGCAGGCTGGAAAAGTAAGATTTCGTTAAAAGAAGGTATTCAACTGGTTTTTAATGAAATGAAGGATAAGGAGTTTTAGGAATCAGTTCACAGTTGTCAGTTCACAGTCACTTGGTACATGAAAAGATCAATTTAATGTGAATTCTATATAAGAAATAGTTAAATCACCCCCTCTAACTCCCCTCAAGGGGAGAATAATCTCCGTTGTGGTTTCCTCCCTTAAGGGAGGGTAGGATGGGTGATGTTCTACTAACTCAATAGAATCCTCGAATTCGTAAAGGAAAAAAGGTTAATGTTTCAATGAATTTAGTTGTGAATATTGAGCAGTAGAATAATTAGATTACTTTCTTACAAACTGTAACAATTTTGATAAAGGTTTAAAAATAAGTGTAAAAGCATGAGGCTTTAAACCATTTACTTCCCATGCTTTACGGTCTTCTTGGTTAGCTTTTATTCTGTTTTTTAAATTGGCATTACTAACGCCACCAACTCTCATTTTAACTATAACACGAGGTAAATAGGCAATGCTTGTTTTAAATCGGTGAATAAACCGAAGCATTATTTCGTAGTCGGCAGCCGATTTAAATTGCAAATCGAACAAACCGTGTTGTTGGTAAACTTCTTTTTTTACAAAAAAAGTAGGGTGGGGAGGCATCCAACCTTTTAAAAATAATCCTTCTTTGTATTGTTTCGATTTCCAGTAGCGAACAATTTTGTTTGTGTCAACAGCATCAACATAATACAAGTCAGCATAAAGCGTGTCTGTTTTTTCTTTTTCAAAAGTTGCTACAACATCAGCAATTACATTGTTGTCAATATAAAAATCGTCGGAGTTGAGGTTGGCAATAATATCTCCTGTTGCAAGGCGTATGCCTTTGTTTATGGCATCGTAAATACCATTATCCTTTTCCGATACTACTTTTGTTATTTTATCTTTATATTTATTGATAATAGATAGCGTATTGTCGCTAGAAACACCATCAATAACAATGTATTCAATATTCGGGTACGTTTGATTGATAACCGATTGAAGCGTATCTTCAATAGTGTTGCCGCTATTGTAACAAACAGTTATTATGGAGACTTTAGGGTTCATTTTCTTTCACGAAGATACACAGAGATTTTTTTCTTTTTATAACTTTATTTTCTTTCTTTCACGAAGATACACAGAGGTTTTCCTCTTTTCTTCGTGGTACTTCGTGTAATTTTTTCTAATCTTTCACAGAGCAACAGGGAGAGCAGAGTTCTTATAAAACATATCTTTTTAGTCCATTTTTAAGAACAGCTACATTGAAATTCATAAGTAAGCCTATTTTCTTATTGGCAAACTTCATGTAGGTCAATATTTGAGCCTCATGAACGGGGGCAAATGTGTCAATCGATTTTAGTTCAACAATTACAGTATCTTCCACCAATAAATCTATTCTATATCCGTAATCAAGTTTTATTTCTTTGTAAATAACAGGAACTGGTTTTTGTCGTTCAACCTTTAAACCTAGTTGAGTTAGCTCATAAAACAAACATTCTTCGTAAGCAGATTCTAACAAACCAGGACCCAATGCTTTGTGAACTTCTATTGATGCACCAATTATTTTTCTAGTTAACTCTTCAAATTGCATAAACTATATTTTAACTCATTTTATCTCTGTGGAACTTCGTGGAAGATTTTTGGTTTCTAATGAGTTAAATTATTTTCTTGAAATAACACAATTTTCCATTACCAACATGTCCATCTCAGTTCTTAAGTAGCAATCTAATGCTTCTTTTGGAGTATTTACTATTGGTTCATTTTCATTAAAAGAGGTGTTCAGCAAAATAGGAGTTCCCGTTTTTTGTCTGAATCTTTCAATCAAATCGTAGTATCTATCGCCTTTTTCAACCGTTTGTAAACGACCAGTTCCGTCAACGTGAGTAACAGCTGGAATTTCAGCATGTTTTTCTTTTCTTATCGGATAAACTTTTTCCATAAAAGGAACTTTGTCTGTTTTCTCGAAATATTCTGAAACATATTCCTCTAAAATTGAAGGAGCAAAAGGTCTAAAGCTTTCTCTTCTTTTGATTTTTGAATTAAGTAATTCCTTCGCATCAGTTCTTCTTGGGTCAACAATTATAGAACGATGCCCTAATGCTCTTGGGCCGAACTCAGCTCTTCCTTGAAACCATCCGATTACTTTTCCATTCACCAAGGCATTAGAAACGATTTCCAACAATTCATCATCGTTGTATTTGGTGTACTCAACTTGTTGCGATTTTAAACAAGCTTCAATTTCTTCGTTACTTGATTTTGCTCCTGTGTAAGCATTGTAAATTGCGGGAAGTCGGTCATTTTCTAAAATATGATTGTACAACCATAAAGCAGAACCCAAAGCTGTTCCAGCATCATGACCGGCAGAAGGAATATACACCTTTTTGAAAGAGGTTTTTTCTAAAATTTTACCATTTGCAACAGAGTTTTGAGCAACTCCACCTGCAATACAAATATTTTCTAATCCAGTTTTTTTTTGCAAGTGATTTAGGATATGAAAAATCAATTCTTCGGTAATTCGTTGAACAGAAGTAGCAATATCTTTATGTTTTTGTGTTAATTCTTCACCTTGTTTTCTTGCAGGACCTAAAAGATTTTCGAGTTCTTTTGAAAAAATAGATTCAATGTGTGGGTCTCCATTTTCCCAACTCATGGTAACACCTTCTTTAGCGTGAGTAAAGTATTTGGTGTTTAATTCGAATAATCCGTTATCTTTAAAGATGATGATTTTCTTTAATTCATTAACATATTTAGGTTCGCCATAAGGTGCTAATCCCATCACTTTGTACTCATCACCATAATGAGGAAATCCTAAATATTGAGTAAGGGAGGTATAAAATATACCTGCAGAATGAGGATAAATGACTTGGTCTAAAACATCAATTTTTTTACCTTTTCCTGTTGCTATCATGGTAGAAGTAAAATCTCCAAAACCATCAATCGAAAGGATTGCAGACTCATCGAAAGGTGATGCGAAAAATGCACTGGCTAAATGACTTCTATGGTGTTCAATGTTTTTAACCTCCGCTTTAATTTGTTCTTCAGGAATGTTGAATATTTTTGAAAGCTCTCCTTTAACACTCACCACTTTTTTAGAGTTGGCAAGTCTATCTTTTAATGCTTTTACAGAAACAAGGTTTTTTGCAGCATGCACAATTTTTTTATGTAAGTTAGCCGATGGGTCACGAGAAATGGTGATATAATCTACATTGGTAATATCAATACCTGCTTCACCCAAACAAAATTTAATGGCTTCCGATGGAAATCCTGCCCAGTGTTTAATTCTTCTAAATCTTTCCTCTTCAGATGCTGCAATTATATTTCCGTCTTTTAAAATACAGGCAGATGAATCACCGTGATATGCATTAATTCCTAATATGTACATGTTAAAATCTTTGTTTTGGCTAAATTAACAATTCAAAATTTAAATGAAAAAATATAAATTATCTAGAAAACATTTTCTTAGTTAATTCTATAGCATTATGTTTATTGGTTTCCGTTTTTATGTATTTGTAGCAGTTTTTTCGATACTCATTATATTCTTCTTGATTCATTTTATAACATTCTTCAATCACTTTAATGAATTCCTTTGGGTTATTTAGATTTATATCCCAACCAATTTTATGTGAATATAAACCTTTCCATGGAGTATTATCGCTAAGTATTAGCCCACATCCGGCTGATAGGGCTTCAACAATAACATGTCCGAAATTTTCATGTAAAGTAGGAAAAAATAAAAAATGATAATTGGAGAGTATTTGTTGAACATCTTTGGGGTTTAATTTGCTAACGTAATTCACTTTTAAATTATTTTTAAGAATAAAATCTTCACATTTTCTCCAATACTCTTCATCTTCAATTGAACCATAAATATCTAATGTTATGTTATTTTCTTTAAGGTTATTTAAAATTTCAAGGCAATAGAATAAATTCTTTTTTTCAGCTATCCTAGAAAAAAAAACTAATCGAAGTTCATTTTTATTTTTAACTAACTCTTTTTCTTTTATATCAAGAACGGAAATGTTTGGTGTTACAATAATATTGAAATTCTTTCCGAAAGCTGCCTGAATATCTTCCTCTTCCTCTTTGTCTGTAGCATGCCAAGTTATCTGATTAAAAAAACCAATTAGGTTCGTAAAAGCAATGAATAGCCTCTTTTTTAAAGCTTTTATTTTTAAAGCCCCTTTGCCTAACATGCCTCTTGGGGCAATAATAATTTTAGATTGTTTTTTTTTATTTTTTATAAGTTGCAACGGTTCCAACGTATATTGTTTGGAGTATAAGCTGTTGAAATAATATTTACTAAAACTATTCTCTTTTAGGGTTTTAATTATAAAATCTTTTCGTTTATCAGAAGAGAGATATGCTATGTAGTAATTTTCTTTTTTAACCCATTTATTTAATTCTTCGGTTGGATAAGGTACTTTATCATCAATGTCTCTATCAGAAGTAATGATGTAGAAATTAAAATCTGCATGGAGTGAATTAACAATATTTGATACAGATTTAATAGGTCCTCCAGCCTTATAGCCAGGAAGAAACCAGTCGATAAAAATTAATATATTGGGTTTAGTTGGCATTTAATATCACTTTATTTAATCCTTGTTAAGAATAAAATCAGGTTGGTTTTCAATTAAAGTTGCAAAGTACTTTGCCCCAGCCGTTGTTAAATGTCGGCAATCTTGACTGATAAATTTGCATTCAGGAGTGAATACAGGTACTGTTAAATTTTTATCTATTATTGGGTTTATTAAATCAATATATTTTTCTTTCCATTCAATTTTTAATTTATTGTTTTTTTCAACATACCCTTTTTCCATTAATGTTCTTTGTTTACAATAATCAGTTCCATTGTAGTTGTAGAATATTCCGTTGTTTATTCCAAAATTTTTAGTTCCAATACACCAAATTTTAACATCATCGATGTTCAGTTCATTTAATTTTTTCTTGTTAATTTCCGACCAAAAGATATAATCAGCTTCTTGTATCCTTTTATATAAACCCTTATGCTTTGCAGCTTGATAAATATAGGAAATTTCTATTTTTTCTTTGAATTTTGATTCTAATAAAATATTTGCCCAGTCTCTGGCAAAACTATTTCCTATTACCAAGATTTTTAATTTATTAACGGAATTAAAGTCTTTATCTAATTTATAAATAGCATCATTATATTTTGCGTGCATATTTCTCTTTGCGGACTGTTTTTTTATGTCTAATTCAGGTATGTCATGAAGAACCCCTGCATGTGAATATATATAAAATGAAAAAAATGAAGTAAATAAAAATACAGAAGTTAAACTCCAAACTAAAATGGTATTGTTTATTCTCTTTTTATCTCTAAAAGGTTGTTCAATGAAAATATAAGTAATAACAGAAAAGAGTATGGTTAAAATAAACACAATACTTAGATTCATTGCATTCAATTCATCCCAAACAAAATATCGACCATAAGCTAATAAAACTTGATGCCACATATATAAACTGAAGCTAATCTTTCCAATAAAAACTATTACTTTATTTTCTAAAATTAATGAAGACAATTTATTTTTTTCATTAGCTGTTATTAGTAAACCACAAGTAAAGACAATAGTTAAGAAGATAAGAATACTATGCGGTATGAATCCAAAATTGGAACATAAAATTATTATGATTAATAAAATTAGAAAAGGAGATAAGTTGTTCTTAATGATTCTATCTTTTAAAAGAATGGCAGCTATACCTCCTATTGACAATTCATAAAACCTAAAAGGAAGCATATAAAATTTATAGAAATCTTTGAAAGGTGAAAAAAATAATCCCAAAGAAGTTAATGTGAAAATCAATAAAATCGGTACAATCCAATTAATTTTTTTCTTACCTATAAAAAGAAACAAAAATGGGTAGAATAAATAGTATTGTTCTTCTATACCTAAACTCCAAGTGTGCATTAGTGGTTTAAATTCATTTACTACATCCCAATAATTTTTTGTAGTAATTGATTGTAATATGTTGTTGCTAAAAATATTGGTTGCAATAATACTTTGTGCTAAATTTTCTAAATCATCTGGGAGCATTGTGAATACACCAATTATTAATGCTGTTAGACATATAAATGAAACTAAAGGTATAATTCGTCTTGTTCTACGCAGGTAAAAATTTAAAATAGAAAATCGATTTTCAGAAATGTCTCGATAAATAATACCTGTAATAAGGTAACCACTTATTACAAAGAAAATATCTACCCCTAAATAACCATTTGGGAGGCATCCAAAATGAAAAAAAATTACGGATATTACAGCTATAGCCCTAATTCCATCAATATCTTTTCTATATTTTCTGCTCTCAGTAAGATTTAACATTTTTTGTTTGATATCGCTAATTCTAATTTAAAAGTATATTCATTTTTAAAATAATAATGTACAATTTTAAATATTTAAGAATTCCTATTGTATTAATATCGGTGGAATTCAGTTGCTGTTATTATCCAATTTGATTTATTTACATATTTTTTACCTATTTCATTTAAAGGATAGGCACAAAATTTAAGTTTGTTAGGTAAGGATATAAACCCTGAAGCTAACATTTTTTTATTTAAAGGGTGAGCTTCTGACATGTTAAAAACTATGAGACCTACATTAAGTTGTTGTCGTATTTGCTTTGTAATAGTTTTTAAAAATTTTGTGTCAAAATCTATTATTGGAAAAACATCCATTATTTGAGCTTCAGTAAATGAACCTCGTTTACCTAACCGTACAATTGCCCACCCTAATTTTGTTTCAATAATTTCGTAAAGATGCATAGGGTGTGTAAAATACCTCCACTTTAAGAAATCAAAAGTTCTATTTGGGTATAAAACTTTACTAAAAACATAAGGATGAACATTTTTTGCTAAGTTGTTAAATAGCTCTAATGTTTTAGAATTGAAGGAGTTAATCTTGGTAACTAAAAATGGTTTTTTTAAAGATAGCGGGCTTAACTGCTTTATGAAACTTAACATGTTTCCACGTGTAATCCAATATTTTAACCCGTTTAATGGTTTGAAGTTTAATTTTAAAAAAGGTAGGTAACTGTTATGGTTTGGAAAATTAAATACAACATCAACCTGTTGTTCTTTAGCAATTTCAATCACTTTATTGGTTAATGAGCTAAATAAACCTTTTCGTTGAAAATTTGGATGAACCATGGTTTGGTAGGAATAGATAGCTTTTATGATTCTTCCGTTTTCTACAAACTCATATTTTCCAAATGATATTTCTCCGGCTAAAGCTCCATTTTTACTATAAGCCATTACTACTATACAATCACCAAAAGGAGACCCAAAATATTTCCACTTTAGCCAATCTAACGTATCTTGTTCTCTTTTATGAATAAAAGCAGCATTTTCTAATAAATCAGTAAAATATTTTTCTTCACTGTTTCTAGTAATAACTTTATAGTCAAACTCTTCTTTCACACTAATTTTTATTTATTTCTAAGTACAAATCTTTGTAATAGTTTGCTATCAAATTTGGGCTATATTTTTTAGCATTCTCTACACCATTTGCAATTAATTGATTTCTATAAGCATCATTCTCAGTTAATTTAATTATCCCATTTCTAATTTCTTCAATATTCATTGGATTTACTAGATGAGCAGAATTTCCTGCTACTTCCGGCATTGAAGAAATATCAGAAGTCATTATTGCTCTGCCAATAGCATTAGCTTCAATAATCGGCAGTCCAAAACCCTCCCTCAAGGACACAAAAGCAACGATATCACAATTTACATATTCAAGATATATTTCTTCTCTAGTTAAATTGTATTTATTGATATAATTAATTTTTGATTCTTTTAGTAGTTCCAATAACTCAACAGTTAGTTTGCCAATTATTATTAATTCAACTTCCAATCCTTTAACGGCTTCTATTAAACGTTTTAGGTTCTTATTTGGTTTAGTTCCTATTTGAAGAATTTTAGTAGGTTTGGATAAAATGTTTTTAATGTTTTCTTTGAATTCTTCTGGAGAACAATTTGGGATGACTTTAATTTTAGCTTCATTTATGCCGAAAAAACGAATTAAATTGTTTTTTGTGTGGTTAGAAACAACGGTAACATACTTGACATTTTTGATGGGTAAACGATAAATTAACCAACCATAAACCCATTTTTTTATTCCTTTTAAATCAAACTCATAGTGATTGGTATCATGTACAGTTAAAATGGTTTTTTTGGTAGGTAAAAATAAAGCGTAATATCCAATACCTCCGGTAATATGTATTACATCACATTTGATTTTTCGAACAACTTTGATGTTTTTCCAAAACGATGAGTAGGTTTTATCATAGAAATCTACTGTCTCACATCGAATTAGATTATTCTTGATGGTAATAAATAGCTCTTCAAAACTAAAACCTCCAAATTTTTTTGCTCTATTTAAATATAATATTTTCATTTCTGCTCAATAACTTGATTTTACTCACTTCATTTTTATTGTTTGGAGTGTTCGTGCTTGCTTTGTAGGTGATAAATTTTTGATAACGCTATTACTAATGAAAATGAAAACCAATAACTAAAACCATCAAAATAATTAAATGTATTGTTGTTCAGGAAGAAAAGAGGAGGAATGAGGTAAAGCACAAATGGAAGTAAAAGTAAGGCAAATTGAATGTTTTTAATTTTTAATAAAACGTTTAAGGAATACAAAAAGATGGTTAATCTTAGGAGAATCATTAGTACACCGCCAATTACCCCAATTTCTAAAACAATACGTTCACCTTCTTCTTCAAATGGCATATCTGTTCTATAATTACTCAATACTATTCCAGTTCCTTGGTAGGTAGTACCAATTCCAAAACCTGTAAAACCAGCCTGTTCTGCATACTTAAAAATGGTTAGTCGGTCAATGGTTCTATCTTTAACACTACTACTTTTTATTCCTTTTTCAGCAATTATTTCAACCAACACTGCTCTTTCAAAAAATGCATCAACAGCAGTTTTCATGGTGTTAGAGAAATTATAAGCCATGAAAGATAAACATATTCCCAAAATAGAAGTAACCAAAATACTTTTTCTTAGACTAGTTATTTGTAAAAAAATGAAAACAAAAATAATCAACGTAAAAATTGTTGTTATTGCTAATGGTAGTCTAGAGCCAGTCATAAATAAACTTAATATACCAAATGCGAGTAATAAGATATAAAACCAACTACTTTTTCCTTTATTGAATAGATAAAAAATGTAGGCAGTAAAGGTTGTTAACACAAACAATAAATACACATTATATATTTTTACAAAACTAAAAATGGATAATGAACGAGTAAATTCTGCCACTTTATTAAACTTTTGATCTTCATTGGGCAAATAATTTAAGATATGGTCTACAGGTAAAAAGTATTGCATGATGCCCAAAATAAAAATAGGAATAGAGAGGTATCCTAAAAATTTTATCATCCCTTCAAAACGAGCAATTGAATTGAAATAATAAGGAATGATTAATAGTAAAGGAATAAAAAATAAATAATTGATTAATCCAAAAATTTTAACCAAGGCTGAAGTGGGAAAAGCTGAATGAAACAGAAAAGTAAAACACCAAATAATCAACAATACAATAGACAATTGGTAAAAATGATTGATTTTTGGAATGTAAAAGTTGGTTCTAAGAAAAAATAAAAGATAAGTAACTCCAAACAAGATGTATTTTATTGCAAAAATTTGAGAACTTAACTCAGGAAAAACCCACTTACGAAAAACACCATCAATAATTATCCAGATTAAGGAAAAGATTAAAAGTTGAAAAATTATATTGTTTTTTTTTTGCATTAATTTTTTTTTAAAATCCTAGTGATTTTTTAGTCGTAATAATAGTATAAAATTAAATGTAATGAAAAAGAGTAATTAATGTCTAAATTCAGATTTTTTTAAATCATATTGTTTTATCTTTCCCATTAATAAATAGTAGATAAGGTTTTACTTTAGTTATCTAATCATTTATTTGGAATGTGTTTATTTTAATTAATATTGCGTAAATATACTTGTAATGAAAAAACTAATCATCTCCTACTTAAGAAATTTTCCTATTGAATTAGGAAAAAAAAGACTTTCTTCCATCGTGTCTTTATCTGAATTAGATAAAGAATTCACTTTCACCAATGATAAAGGGCTTAAATTTAATTTAGATGTTAGCGAATATGTAATGAAACAGATATATTTATTTGGAATTTATGAAAAACCATATGTAAATTATCTCTCTTCATTTCCACAGGATACCATTAAAACAATTGTTGATATTGGGGCAAATATTGGGAACTATACCATTGCCTTAAAAAATGCTTATCCAACCAGTACCATTCATTCCTTTGAACCGAATAGTATCAATTATCAACGGTTAGTTAAGAATGTTGAACTGAATGAATTTAAAAATATAAAAGCAAATCAGTTGGGTTTGTCTGATAAAAAAGGGGAGTTAAACCTCTATTTTGAAGATAAAAACATGGGAGCAGCATCATTGGCTGAAAGTGCCGGCAGTAAGCATGAAGCAATAAAATTAGATACTTTAGATAATTATTGTGCTCAAAATAGCATTATAAATATTGATTTGTTAAAAATTGATATTGAAGGTGGAGAAATTAATTGCTTAAAAGGCGGTGTTGGTATTTTAGAAAAAACAAAAAAAGGTATTATTCAATTAGAAGTTGATTATGGTCATTGTAAACGTTTAGGGTACACTGCCGAGGAATTGTTTGAGTTTCCGATTCAATTTGGTTATCAACCCAACTTAATGAATAGATTTGGGAAAATTAATTCGATTAATCAATTGCCCGATAAATTTATTGGAAATGTTATTTATTTAAAGGGTTATTGAGTTTTTCTTCCATTTGTTTAATCACTTGGTCAGATATGGTTTGCCAATCATAGTTTTTCCAAACTTCTTCCAATTCAGAACTCCATTCAAAATGAGTAGATACTTCTTTAATAGTTGCTATCCATTGGTCTAATTTCTCGCTATTTACATGGAAAATATTTTTAAATGCATTTTCTTCCGACCACTTTATGGGAAATGTAACAATTGGTTTTCTTGCGGCAGCGTATTGAATAAATTTTAAAGGCACAGAATTGTATAAAAAGTCATCATTTTCGGTATTTTTTAATGTAATTCCAATAGCTGATAAGGCATAAATTTTATTAGCATCATTAACGGAAATTAATCCTAAGTTGCTAATGTTTGATAATTCAACTTTAGGCAAATTACCAACCAATAAAAAATGAACATTTGGTAATTTATCTAAACAAGCGGTTGCTAATTTTATAGTAAATTTTTCGTCAAATTTGTGTACCCCACCTACGTAACTGATTAATGTTTTATGGTTTGGAATTTTATATTTTATTTTTAGTTGGTTCAACTCCTGTTGACTAAAATTTCGTAAAGTGTTAAAATCTGCACCATTATCAAATGGGACAAATTTACAACTCACAAAACGATTAAAACTTTTAGCAGCACTTGCCGACACTATAAAGTTTAGCTTGGTTTTATTAAATTGACTGGTGTAATAATCTTGTTCTTTTTTTAGATTGTTTATAGGTATTTTCCCCCAATTAATATCATCTTGCAAATCAGCAAATTCAGGAATTGTTGAATTTAGTGCAGGGAAAAAATAAAAACCATCTGCATGGTAAATCAAGTCGGGTTGAATTTTAGCAACTATTTTTTTTAAAGTCTTTAAATTATAGTGTCTCATTAATTGGATAGATCTATAATTACCAAGAAGTTTTCCAATAAAAGCGTTCAGAAAAATGCTTCCATAGATGTTATAACCAAAATTGGAAGATTTTTCTATTTTAAAAGAAGCTAAGATTGATTTAAAAAAACAACGTGCAGTATATAGTGTTGATGCTGGTTTTCCTTCCCAAAATCGATTTCTATTGTCGTTCCAAAAAATTTTATACACCTCATGATGGGTACTAAATCCTTTAGCAACAAAGTAAGAACGAGATACTTGTGCTTTCAGATTTTCTGCTGGTATGTATAGGATTTTCATTGAAGTGTATTTAAAATTACTTCTATTCTTTCCAGTTGTTTTTTATAAGTGTTTTCGATAGCAAAATTAATTCTAGTTTGTTGTTTTTCAATTTCATTATATAAATTAATCTGTTGAGAAACTTCTTTCATTTTTTTAGAAATCAACATATTATCGTTTAACAGTTCTATTAAATTACTTTTGCTGTATGAAGATATGAAATTAGAAATTACTACTTTTCCAGTGCTTAAATATTCCATTATTTTGTGACTGTTTGATACTTCTACAGGGAATTTATTGTTGTTGTAGCAAAGCCAAAAGATATCAAAAAATGGTAAAATCTTTGCCAGTTCAGGTTTTGATAACTCTCCAGTATAGTAGGTGTTTTGAAGCGATTTTAAGGTGTCTAATTCATTAAAATTTATTTTTCCACCCAAGTTAGAAATCTTGTCAGGACCAATAAATACAAAGTTAATGGTTGGATTTTCTCGAACAGTTTTTATTAGATTTTCATAATCGATTAGTTTCATTTGTAAATTACCAACATAACCAACATTAATGGTATCAGACTTTATGTAAATAGGTTTTTCTAACAGCTTATTTTTTACAAGAAAAATTTTATCTAATCCATGATTAATAAAGTATTTGGGTGTTTTAGTTGGTATAGCATCTAAAATAGGTTGGGAAACAGAAAATACAACATCGGCACTTGTTGCAATTTTATTTTTAAATGTAGCGGCTTTAACAATATAATCTACCGGATGAAAAATGGAGAATTTAGCTTTAAACTGCTTAAGGTCTTGAAATTTAGATTGGTCAAAACTCCATACCACATCAACTTTAGGGTTCCTAATAGCTTTTAAAAATTTAGAAATGATGTATTTATTCTGAATATCAATTAAATACGAAGGCAATTTGCTAACTCCTTTTACTACTTTTTTTAAATGAACAAGATTTAAATTCGGTGCTATTGTTGAAATTTCGATAAATTCTTTTTGAGTGTGATGAGGTGAGGTATGCACAAAATAAACAAGATTATTTTCACTTAATTCTTTGGCATAAAGGTGTTTTGATAATAAGTTCTTTCCCCAATCTTCTGGCGAGAGTATGATAATAGTTTTATTGTTAAAGCTAAACAATACTAGATTATTTTTTAGGTTTAATTAAATTGTAAACACCTTTTAGAGGTCTAAAAATAGGGTATTTATCAAAATAAGAAGCTGCTTCAGTTTCAAAATCGGTATGTGGGCGAGGTGCTAATTGCATCAATTTTTCAAATTCGGTGGTAGTTAAACCTAATTTTTTTAGTACAAAATCTTTATCTATTTGTAATTGTTCGGCATCACAAATGGGAGTTTTTAATTCTTCTAATGCTTGTTGTTTGGTAATTTGACCAGAACAAATAAGTGTTGATAAATGGGCTTTACGTTTATCTACCTTAAATTTTTCAGGTAAAATATATCCTTGATAGAATCTTGTCCACACCGATTCGTAATGTTTACCTCCGTAATCTTTCCAATTCAATTCCTTTTTTAAAATTTCTTTTACCCGGTTTTTATTATAATCTATATAATTAAGTAATGGAACAGATTCTATTTTTAGGGCTAATGAATAATAACGTTTTTTAAATGCATCTAAAAATGGAAATGTTTTTAATGGTGCTGTGCCGTATGTTTTATGTATTGATTTGATGTTGGCAGCATCTTGTTTCTTAAATATCCAGGCCTTAGGTAAAATAGCTTCTGTAACAATGTTAAATCCACTTAAAAAATAATTGATTTTATGTTTTGCTGCTAGTTGGTATAATGTTGCAATAATGGCATGGTCGGTAATTGCTTCAATATCAATTACAGATGCTTTTAAATAGGCTAATTGTATATCTTTAAACTCTTCCCAGTTTATTACATAGGTATATAAATCAAAACCTAAAACAGAAACAATATTTTCAATGTTTTTAACGGCTAATTCCGAATTCCAGCCGTTATCGAAATGCACAATTAATGGTCGTAATCCTTCTTTTTTCGCTAAGTAAGCTAAATACGAACTATCTACTCCACCACTCAAGCCAACAATACAATCGTATTTTTTGTTTTGTCCGTCTTTTTTTATTTGTGCAATTTTTTTATTGTAGAAATTAATGCCTTCGGCCCCTTTTTTTACATGCTTTTTTTCTTTCTCAAAATATTCATAATAGTAATTACAAACTCCATTTTCATCGAAAGTAATGTTAGGGTCTGCAATGTTGTCCATTACTGTTTTAGTGCATTGACGATATTCTAAATTTCTCATCTTATTATATTACTAAATACATCGGATTTATCTTTTGGCACAAAAATATAGTCACATTTACTTAAATCATTATGAATTCCAATGGATTCAATTTTTTCAAAAATAATAGGGGTATTATTCTGATTTGATTTAATTATTCTATAAATGCTATAGTTAAATTGGTGAAGTATTCGTTCGATTTTTTCTTGACGCTCAATTCTGTAGGTATTGTCAGTATTATAAACCGGAAGAATTTCCATAAGAATTAAAGGATAGGCAATTCCAATTACCTTTTCTAAGCTTTCAAGTACTTCTAATTCAGCACCTTCAACATCTATCTTTAATATTCCTACTTTTTCGAGCGATGATTTTAAATTGGTTAAATCATTTACATGAAAAACAGGAATGTATTTTTCTTCAATAATCTTTTCGTTTGGTCTGAACTCTGCAAGTATTGATGCAGATGCATCAACATCACTTTTATTATACAACTTAAGTGTTAATACTTCCGTTTTATTACTAAGCCCAATAGGGACTATAGCAGTATTTTTAAAATGATTGGATTTTATAAGTTCATTGGTGTAAAAAACAGCAGAAGGGTTTGGTTCAAAACCAATATAATTCATTTTCTGAGAAACAGACTTAAGTTTTAATAAAGTTTGTCCAATATTTACACCTACATCAATAAAAGTTTTATCTTCAACTAACGGTATTAATTTGTGTAATAAACTAACCATCCATGATTCTGTACTCTTAATGTTTTTTATTCCAATACCTTTAATTATTGGAATTGAAAATGTATTGGAATATATTTCAGTTCTAACATTAAATATTAAAAACTTTAGAATACCTATTTTATTTAATAATCGAAGGAATATAAGTATCATTTAGGTTTATAAAATAAATTAAGTTTTTTTATAAATGACTTTGAACGAAGTTGATAAGTAGTATTGGTCATTTTTTTATTTTTTCTATTAACAAAGTAAACACTAATCAAACGAATATACAAACTAAAAAGTTGTAAAGGATATAAATTTTTATTTCTTTCGTCATTGCGAACGACTCCCTTATTCGTCATTACGAGGTTTTGGGAAGGAAAAAGAGTTGGCAACCGAAGTAATCTGTTTATCGATTAAACAGATTATCAACCACTTGTTTATTTTTTAATATTGTGTTGAAGCTACTCCGTGGTGCTTCGGCTCTCATCAATTCCAACCCAATGCCTCTCAATGACGGTATAGGAATAAAAAAAGGCTGAAGTTATTCAGCCTTTTTTGATATCTCGTAAACTTTTTTACTTCCATAGATTACTCCCGCAACAAGTAAGAAACCAATTCCTCCATCTATTGGAACACATGGCGGTGGCCAACAAGGTGGTCCGCCTCCACCTCCACCTGGAGGACCAGGAGGACCCGCAGCAAACATGTTGTTTGCAATGCTTAATGCTAGTATAAATAGAAAGGTAAAAATTAACTGTTTCAAGTACTTCATAATGTTTCGAGCGAGGGCAAATTTAATATTATTTTTTAATTACACAATCTTATAAAAGAAAAATACAACTTTTAACTGTAGTTGTATTTTTCTATAGTTCTATAACGATTGAATTTGCCTTATGGTTGGTTTAGTAAATTAATTTTTTTACGATACTGTTGTTTTTATCTTTTACACTTATCATATTTACACCTTTAGGAAGTGAATTATTCGGAATCAACAATCGATTGGTGGTTATATTTACAAAATCATCGACTACTTTTTGACCTAATAAATTTACAATTGAAACAGTATAACCATCAACAATATCATTCATTTCGATAATAGTAAACTCTTGATTTTTGTATATTGTTACATTTAAATCACCAGCATTTGCAGATGCCACATTGTTACTTAATCTTAATTCAAATCGAGCATCGTCTTCTTCCGTTGCTAAATCAATGGTTACTTCTTTTTGTGTTTTTAAGTTATAAATGGTGTTGGTTTTAGTATCAAACAAGGTTACATTTTTGTATAGATTTGTAAAATTTTCAAAATTAATAGCCTCTATCGTCAATTGACCAATAACACCTGTTTTAATAGAAATGGGCACAATAACTTCATTGGCTGGATTAAAAGAAACAATAGCCAACGGTTTGTTCGATTTTTCGCTAAAAGCAGTAATACTTGGTGCTTCTGCAATTCTGCTTGGTAAAAATGAAGCATCAAATTCGTCCAACGATATTTTTGCTAAATCATTGATACGTAACTTTAATTCGTGAGCATAATTCAACTGGGTATTTTTTACTTTTAAAATAGCCTCTGTAAAAGTATAAGGTTCAACATCTTCTTGTTGGGTGGTTTTATAAAAAATACTCGATCCACTACCATTTTTTGAAGATTCGGTAAAGGTTAATGTTCCGGCACCTACACTTTCTACATAAAAACCTTGATGCGGTGGTATTTGCCCAGCTGTTTTTGCATCATAAGTTCCACTGGCTGTACTCCAAATATAATACGTAGAGTTAATGGTAGGTTTGGTTAATGAATTAAAATTAACAAAAGCTTGGTAAGGATTTCCAACCAAGTTAAAAGAATTAACCACAGGAACTGCCACATCACCAAAATTCGGAGTACCTCTAGAGTCAAATGTAGTATTGTATAGAAAATCATTGTCGTCTGCTAACCACAATTCAATTCCTGTACCTGAAGTCAATAGATAAGAAGTATCTGTTATTGCAGAGTAAGTTTGTGTAGCAGCGTCAAAAGAATAAACGGACTCCCATCCACCACAATTACCTGAAAAACCACCCACACCACACATGTATAGTTCACGTGCTGTAGCTGCAGGATTGCTGTCCCAATCGCGTACATGATTGTTAGAAACAGGAGAACTTAAATCGCCCCAACCTGCATTTCGTTGCGAAATATAGCGTTGAACGATAAATTCACCAGCAAAACTTCCTGCATTATTTAATATTACAGAGGTCTTAGTCGCATCAGATATGAATGTAAAAGTGCCACCCGTATTTTGGAAGGTACCACTAGTAACAGTAACAGAATTAGATACTGAAAAATTTCCTGTAAGAATATTTACACCTGTACTGTTATTAATTACTAAAGTTGAGAAATTAATAGTAGAGGAACTGTTGCTCATGGTTTGAGCTGATGTACCGTTAAATGTTATAGTTTTGTTGGTAAATGCGCCTCCTAAGTTAATAGTTAAGTTTCCAGTAATATTAAAAGTAGAAGTTAGTGTTGTGTTTAAATTACCATCGATTGTTATATCATTAATGGTTATAGCAGTACGCCCAGTAACTGTATGACCAGCACTAATAACCACGCTATCAGTAGGGGTTGGAATACAACTACAGCTCCATGTTGAAGCAACATCCCAATAACCTGTTTGAGTAGAAATTATACCAGCATCAGTTCCAGCTGCTATTGTGAAATAATCGCCATCAGCAAAACTTATACCACTAAAAGTTACTAAACCAGCCACATCAGCAAATGGACCATATTCCACCACTCCACCATCGTTAAAGATACCGTTAACTGATTCTACCAACAAATAATAAGAGCCTGTGGGTAAAGTCAATGATGAAACATCAAAAACCACATCAGCAGTAGTTGTACTTCCAGTAACATCTACTCTCCAAGTTCTTGATAATCGAGATCCACCAACTATATCACCTGGCACATCGTTGGTGTTGGTGGAAAGGCTGGTATTGTTGTGCCCTGTAACGATATAATCACCAGTATTTAATGAACCTGCTGATAATTCAACAATTCCTGCTCCTTGAGCAGTTAAGTTGTTACCATCTGCTTCTGCACCTATTCCAATTACTTGGTATTTATGCGTAGCATCATAGCTGTATTTATCGTTGCTGATGGCAGTAGCGAATTTCGAAGATAAATAATTATCAACAATGGTACGTTGGGCGGAGTTTAATGCAGTATTGTAAACAATAAGTTCACTCATATCGCCATCAAAACGGTATGCACCACTTGCTGATGCTCCAATAATGTTAGAATAATTTCCTGATGGACTTCCATTGGCACCACTTTTTGAACCTATTGAAGTTCCATCTTTATAGCTATCAAAGGTCTGACCTACTCCATCCCAAATAGAAGATATAATTTGAAAAGAACTTGAATTAGTAGTGGTGTTATCTACAATACCTAAGGAGCTATTTAATACCCAAGAACGAATGTTTCCATTGTTACGGTATGCAGTTATGTACTGACTATTTTGTGTAAAAGAAGCATTAAACAAATATCCAACATGGTTTGGGCGATACCCATTGTATACTATATAATGGGTATTGGTATTGGTGTTTAAAGCTGCAATTCCAGCATTGGTGATATAATCGCCACCATCAAAACGGATACCTTTAAAACCAGAATAAGTTACTACTCTTGGCTGCTTTGTAGTAGTTGCTTGTGAGAAATTATTTCCATTACCTGATTGGTCAGGCCAAGAGGAAATATATGGGCTTGTTGCCAATGTATAAATATCGCCATTTAACCATATTACGTTATTGCTAGAATTACCAACGCCACCAGGTCCTGTTTGAGAAAAACTTGTTAGTGTTAACAACAAACAAGCAAAAAAGAGTATATTTTTCATAACTTTAAATTTTTGTGAATTGATATTACTTATAACGCAAATATATATAAAAAGGTTGGGTTTAAAACAGTTTATTTTTAACAGTTGTTTAATTTAGGTGTTATTACGTATGGATTGTAAGTAGTTTAACTTGCCGTTCATTTTGAAGCATTAGGGTATCGTCATTGCGAGGTATTGGGAAGGCAGAAGGGTTGGCACCGAAGCAATCTGTCCTTCGATTATGCAGATTATCAATGCTTTTTTATTGTAAATTAATGTGTTGATGCTACTTCGTGGTGTTTCGTTTCGTTTTACTCCACTCGCAATGGCGTTAGGTTTGCCAATCACAGTCGGAATGACATTAGATGGGCAGATTATCCTTGTCTTTATTGGTTAGCATATTAATTACCCTTAAAATTTGTTGTTCTACCACTTCTTTGCCCCATAATTTTTCTAAAATAGCTCTATTTTGATTACGTTCGTTGATGTTTAAAGGAGATAAACAGGTTGGAGTATTTTTAAAATCGACATAAAAATCAAATAAGATAATACCCTGTGCCTTAAAATAATGATATACCGGACTTTTACAGTTTAAAAACACACGCATTCCCAAATACAAACCAAGTAAAATATTACCCACGGATTCCTGTCTTCTATGGTTCATAATCATTACACAACATGAAGTAGTGATTTTAACATATTCTTCTAAAGGTAAATAATTTTTTAAGGCTTCAAAATTGGAGGGAAACAAATCGTTACCCTTTTTTTCTACTATCTCTCTATTGTAGAGGTTACCGTAACTCAAAGGGCAAATGATTTGACTTTTTACATTGAGTTTTTTTAAATGAGCAAATGTGTCTAAATGGTTATTGGTAAAAGCACATGAATTTCCTAAAAGTATTTTTGTGCCTAATTCAAATTTTTTTTTGTAGAAAACGCCCAACAACATTTCCATGCTACCGTACCTAAAATTAAGATAATGAACGTTTTTTTTTAAAGGTAGTGTCTTTTGTATTAGCTTAAATTCTGTAGGAATAACTGAAGAAACAAAATCTATGCGATTAAATGCTTTATCTAAAGTATTATTAAAGATGGAAAAGTTTCTTTTTAACCCAAAGTAGATGAAACGAATAAAAGATAATTTGTGTTTAATTTTTTTTAAAAAAGTGTTGTAGTAGATTTGGTCAAAACTTTTTTTTGTTAAAGGTTCATAAATACTAAAATTACTGCTTTCAAATTCACTTAAATTGTAAAAATCTATTCCCCAACAATACCACAATATGTTTACCTCTTTTTTAATTTTAGCTACCCAAAAAGCCTTGTCTTGATTCATCAGGTGAACAATAACTGCCGATGATTGGTTACATAAGGTTAAAATTTTATCATCATTTGGATGTAGATGGGTTACTTGTTCTTTTTGTTTTACATAAACAAGGTCTTTGTTTTTAGAAATTACTATATAGATATTTTTTTTAGGATAAAGACGATTAAAAACCTCTATTACACAATCATCAATAAAAGTTTCATCCGAACATAAGTGAACTATCATAATAGTTTTTAAAATTTCAATTTGTATTCAGTTAAGTGATTATAGCTAATTTGTGACACCATTTTATTCTTTTTAGGGTTATTACCTCTCGGATTTGACTTGTGGATTAATCATTTATTTTTCATTAAGGAATAGTGCTAAAGTGTAAATTAATTTGATTTTAGAAATTTTTCGCCAGATTCTCTATTTCTTATAATTTTTGCTGGATTTCCATATGCAAGCACATTGTCAGGTAAATCCTTTGTGACTAATGAACCCGAACCAACAACAGTATTTTCCCCAATATTCAATCTGTCCATTATTGTTACTCCTAGAGTAATTGCAGAATATTTACCTATATTAACTTTTCCGCCAGTAATAGAACCAGCTGAAATACTAGCAAAATCATCAATTTTACAGTCGTGATCCAGTTGTGCACCTGTAGCAAAAAAACAAAAATCACCAACAATGCTATTGGGATTTATTATGCAACCAGCCATAGTTACAATCCCCACACCTAATTCAACATTTGCTCCTATGATAGTAGATGGATGAATGGCATTTACAAATTTAAAATCTGGAGCTATACTTTTAATACAATCATAGACTATTTTTCGAGACCAATTGTCTCCAATTGTAATTAGTCCAGCGTGTATGTTGTATTTTTCAATTAAATCTTTCAGTTGTTCTTGTCTTCCAATGACTTTATAACCATACAATTCTGTTCCAATTTCTTTTATTGAATCGGTAATTCCGACAATATTGTATTTACCTTCTTTTTTGATAATATCAATACAATAATTGGTGTGAAGACCACCACCAAATAGTAAAATATTTTCCATAATAAATCTTCTTAATAGGTTGTTTTTAAATATTAACTAAATTTTTTTTCATCAGATGAATCTTTAAAATTATTGTTCAATTCGATATATTCCATATTACCCCTCTATACCTCTAAAATAGAGTCTAAAAATGTCAAATATAAGGAAAAATATATGATTGTATGATGGCAATTTTCACGGGCTTATTGGGTTTTTAGAGTCAAAACAAATGTAATATTTTTTTAAACATATATTACTTAACAATTACGTCCTTGAGAGGTATAGGGTTGGAATGGAGGTTTTACGTGTTTTCGTCATTGCGAGGCATAGCGAAGGAAATGAGGGATGGTGCCGAAGTAATCTGTTCTTTGATTAGGCAGATTATCAACGTCTTATTTATTTTTTTAATAAGGTGTTGATGCTACTACGTGGTGCTTTGTTCGTTCCTCTCTCGCAATGACGGTGGCGATTAGGCAGATTGCTTCGTGGAATTTATCCTGAGTAAACCGAAGGACTGCACTCCACTCGCAATGACGTTAACAAGGAGCAATGACGTTAATTAATTAACTTAATAATCAGTTCTAAATCACTTTGACTAAGCCCAACATACAGCGGCAAACACATTACTCGTTTGGCAATACTTTCGGCAGTAGGCATGGGTTTGTATTGCACATAATTTAAAGTGTTTAAAGCAGGGTTAAAATACCTTCTAGGTATAATGTTACTGTCGTTGAGTTTTTGTTGAATTTCCAACAACTTTTCTTCACTTTCAAAAATAACAGGGTAGTAACTGTAATTCCATTGGGCTTTTTCACGTATTGTTAGTTTACGGAGTTTTGTAAAATCTAAATGTGCATTGTAAAAGTCCACCACTTTTTTTCGTTCGGCGATGATAAAATCTATATGAGGCAACACGGTTAACCCCATGGCTGCTTGTAATTCACTCATTTTGGCATTTATACCAACTCCAAAAAATGCTAAAGGGCCATTGTGTCCAAAATTGTGATGATAGAATAATTTATCATAAAGTTTCTGGTTTTTGCAAAAGATAGCACCGCCTTCGCCTG
>CAYJMI010000047.1:0-25863 GCA_964371285.1 uncultured Vicingus sp.
GCTATAAACACATGGTTTGTAGAAGAAAAAGAACCCACCTTGTTTTTACTCACCGTTTATGACGAAAATAATGAAGACACTCATCACGTAGAACTTTATGAAACCAATAAAGTTGAAGAAGAGCAAGATCGAAGACAACTTACCGAAACTGATTTTGGAAACATTGATGAATTATTAAAAAAACAAGCTGAAGCAGAAAACAAAAAACCAGAGTTTGCCGAAAAAGCTTTTTTGAGAAAAGATTATAAAACAGCAGCAGCTATTTATTCAGAATTATTAAATTTAGACGCTTCAGATGCTGTTGCAAATTACCGAAAAGGGGTTTCGGTTTACCATTTGGAACAAAATAAACTCAAAGCATTACCCTATTTGCAAAAAGCCGAAAAAGAAGCCATCACTCCTTACGATGTGTTTTATTATTTAGGAATGACTTACCATTCGTGGGCAGATTTTTCGAAAGCAGAACAAGCTTTTAATACTTTTAAAACGAAAGCAAAACCAACCGAAGTAGAAACTTTCAAAATAAATCGGTTAATTGAATATTGTATCAACGGTAAACAATTAATTCAAGAACAATACGATATGTTTATTACTAATAAAACAAGTATCGACATTCAAAAACTCGACAAAGAGTTACCTACCCAACTTATTAGCGATAAATTTTTTCAAAAAACATCTTTTTTTACCTCACCAATTGATGTAAAAAAGAAAGACAAATTTTGGATGTTTAAAACCGAACAGAATGAAATGATTCAAACCAGCTATGGATTGGAAGAAAAAAATGGTAAAGATTTATTTGTAAATGTTTTGATTGGTGGCGATAAATGGGGTGTTTCAAAATCATTAGGAACTAACATTAACACCATTTATGACGAAGATTATGGATATGTAACCTTAGATGGGAAAACACTTTATTTTGCTTCAACGGGGCACAATACAATAGGAGGATACGATATTTTTGTATCAACCAGAGCAACGGTAAACGATGCTTGGAGTGCTCCAAAAAACATGGGTTACCCCATCAATTCGCCTTACGACGATTTTATGTTTATGCCCAGTTTAAATGACGAAGAAGCCTATTTTATTTCGAACAGAAGAAGTCCAACAGGTGGGTACAGTTTATATAAAATTAACATGCCCAAACCACCCAAACCTTTAACCATTATTAAAGGGCATTTTATGACCAACGATTCTGTTCCAAATTTTGCAGCTTCTATTGCTGTTTATAATACCAACAATCAGGAAGTGGTGGGCATTTACAATTCAAATGCTAACACAGGTAATTTTTTAATGGCATTGATGCCGGGTGTTAAATATGAATTTAATATTG
This sequence comes from uncultured Vicingus sp., assembly GCA_964371285.1. GTDB lineage: Bacteria > Bacteroidota > Bacteroidia > Flavobacteriales_E > Vicingaceae > Vicingus. The sequence continues at coordinate 1,331 of CAYJMI010000047.1, forward strand.
TTACCGAAGGATTTAATGAACACACCGCTTATGTTACTGTTCCGATTCAAATCGAAGATTTTCCGCTGCGACAAGACATAAAATTGAAGAAAGAAGGCTCGTTTGAAATTATAAATATCGATAATTATTTTACCAAAGAAGAAGCAGAAAAAGCTCCAGAATATAAGGTTACCAAAGTACGTCAGTTGACGGATGAAAAAAATATCTCACAAGAAACGGTTAAACCAAAACAAATTAGCGTAGAAAAATACAAAAAAGCATCTTCCGATGAGCAAAAAATAGTGGATGCCGCTGAACAGTTTTTTATCAATAAACAATACCTAAAAAGTGCTGAACAATATGCTAAAATTACCCCATTGTTCGACTTAACAGAAAAACAATGTTACATGTATGGCAAAAGTTTATTTAATGTATCGAGAGAATATGAAAAAACCATCGAATTTTTAGAAAAAGCTGCATTAAATAAAGCCACGCCTTACGATGTTTTTTATATGTTGGGAAAAACCAACCATTATGCTTATCGTTTTGAACGAGCAGTAAAAGCTTACGAAAAATACAAAACTATGGCAACCGAAAAGGAATTACAAAACCATAATATTGAGGAAGAAATTAATTTAAGCAGATTCGGTAAACAAATTGTAAACAGCCCAAAACCAATTGAAGTAATAGAAAAAAAAGAATTTAAACCAACCGATTTTAATACCATTTATGGTTCGTTAGACATTGATGCCAAATTTTTATTGGTACCCGAAGACATGACCACAGTAAAAGACAAAAAAGAGAATTTTAAACCTACCATGTATTTAAACAACAGCAAAACATTAATTTTTTATTCGAGTTTTGGCGAAAATGGAGAAAACGGAAAAGACCTCTATTTTATGAAAAAATTACCAAATAATACATGGTCGGAACCTATAAATGTCGGAGTTTCTGTAAATACTGCCGCCGACGAAGATTATCCTTTTTTATCAAAAGATGAAATGACCTTGTATTTTAGTTCAAAAGCACATGGCAGCATGGGAGGATACGATATTTTTAAAAGTACTTGGGACGAAAAAAATAACATCTGGACTACTCCAATTAATTTAGGAGCTCCCATCAATTCGCCTTTTGATGACTTATTTTATGTGGAGGAATAATGAAAGCCAGAAGACCGAAGTTGGAAGACCGAAGACGGAAATTGGCATTGTGCGTTAGCTTCCCCTCTTGAGAGGGGCAGGGGTGTGGTGTGAGGAAAATCGAAATAAAAAACTTTGCGAGAAACAAAAACACTATGAATCTAAAAATAACCATTATACAATCTGAATTACACTGGGAAAACGCAGTCAAAAACTTAGCGATGTTTACCGAAAAAATAGCATCAATAAACGAGGCTACCGATGTTATTGTGTTGCCCGAAATGTTTACCACAGGTTTTACCATGAATTCTGCCCAATTGGCTGAAACCATGGAGGGCAAAACCGTTGAGTGGATGAAACAACAAGCTAAAAGCAAAAATGCTGCAATAGTTGGTAGTATAATTATTGAGGAGAAAGTCATCTCTCCGTCAACTGACGGAAGACCGAGAGGGGCTTTTTACAACCGTTTAATTTGGGCTCAACCCGATGGTAAAATTTATACTTACGACAAACGCCATTTGTTTAGAATGGCAGGAGAAAACCAATATTATTCAGCAGGCAACGAACGCATAATAGTAGAACACAAAGGCTGGAAAATTTGTCCGTTGATTTGTTACGATTTACGGTTTCCAGTATGGAGTAGGAACAAGCCCATCCCCAATACGAGGAGTCTCTCATCACTCACCACTCACCACTCACCACTAGCATTTGACTTGTTAATCTACGTTGCCAACTGGCCCGAAGCCCGAAAAACACCTTGGAGTAAATTGTTGGAAGCACGAGCCATCGAAAACCAAGTTTATGTTGTTGGAGTTAATCGAGTAGGAGTTGATGGGAAACAAATGGTTTACTCAGGAAATTCAGCGGTTATCGATCCAAAAGGAAATATAATGAGCAACATTGCAGAACATCAAAACTACACCCAAACCATTAAATTAAACCGAGAAGAACTAGACGATTTTAGAGCAAAATTTCCTCTGGGTTTGGATGGTGATGATTTTGAGATTTTTTACTAATAGTAGTTTTAATCCCTACCTTTGTCAATAAATTACATTTTGTAAAGTGATAAAAAAAGTTCTATTTATCGATTCGGTTCATCCTGTTTTAGAAGAACGATTAACCAAACTTGGAGTAGTTTGCGAACACGATTATCAATCACCAAAAGCAGCAATTGAAGCCAAAATAAGCCATTATCAAGGTGTGGTGATTCGTAGTCGATTTACTTTAGGCAACACTTTTTTAGATGCAGCAACCAACCTAAAATTTATTGCTCGTTCGGGTGCAGGCTTAGAAAACATAGATGTGGTTTATGCTGAAAAAAAAGGTATAAAAATTATCAATTCGCCCGAAGGAAACAGGGATGCTGTTGGCGAACACGCTATTGGAATGTTGTTGATGTTGTTTAACCAACTCAAAAAAGGTGATGCAGAAGTTCGAAAAGCTATTTGGGACAGAGAAGGAAACCGTGGATTGGAATTGTCAGGCAAAACTGTTGGAATTATTGGTTATGGTTTTATGGGAGGTTCGTTGGCTAAAAAACTAGTGGGTTTTGATTGTAAAATTTTAGCATACGACAAATACAAAACTGGTTTTGGAACAACGCAAGTTCAAGAAGTTTCTTTAGAAGAATTAAAAGCCGAATCAGACATTATCAGCATTCATTTGCCATTAACAACTGAAACCCATTATTATGTAAACGACGAGTTTATTAACTCTTACGCCAAACCGTTTTATCTTATAAATACTGCACGAGGAAATCATGTAAAAGTGGCTGATTTGGTTCAAACATTAAAATCGGGTAAAATTTTAGGGGCATGTTTAGATGTGTTTGAATACGAAACCAAATCGTTTGAAACCATCAGCAAAAATCAATTGCCCGAAGATTTTGTGTATTTAACACAATCTGACAAAGTAATTTTAAGTCCGCATGTGGCAGGTTGGACGGTGGAATCGTACGTTAAATTGTCGTCGGTATTGGCTGATAAAATTGAAGCAGAATTTTTTAGTTAAGCATGGAAGTTCTCCAAAAACAAAAGCTCCTCATTTTATTTTTGTTGTTGGTTTTGTTGCTTCCATTTCTCTACCTATTTGCATTTACACACCCCATTGCCGACGATTTATCGTTCGGCTACCAAGCTAAACAAGCTCCACTTTTTGATGTATTGCTCAATTCCTATTTTTATAGCAATGGGCTTTATTCGGGCAATTTTTTTATGTTTTTATTTCCCATTTCGCTCAATGAATTGGTTTACTATCGTTTGTTTTTAGTAACTTGTTTTGTGGTTTTTTGTGCAAGTTCTTTTTATTTTATTACCACCGTTTTTCCATCCATAAAACATTTAGATAAAATCATCATCACCTTGTTTTTTGTATTGACTGTTTTAGGGTCAACCACCCATTTATCGGAAGCTTTTTATTGGCAAACGAGTGTAATTTATTATCAATTAAGTTTATGTTTTTCCTTGTGTTATTTTGGTTTACTGATTCAGTATTTTCAACAATCGTTTATCGTTAATAAAACCATTCATCAACTCATTTTAGTACTGATGCTAATTCTAATTATTGGCATGAAAGAATCCATTGCATTAATCATGGGGTTTATTGCTGCATTACTTTTTTATTACAGTCAGTTTAAAGCCAAAGAAAACAAATCTTTTTTTACCATTCAATTACTCGTAGCAATGGTTTTCATTTCAATTTTAGTGGTTGCTCCAGGCAACGATTTTAGAATGGGAGTTTATCCCGACAATAAAAATTTTAGTCGTTCGCTGTTGTTTACCATCATGCAAATGGGACGATTTACTGCAACTTGGCTCTTTGCTTGTTCTGGAATTGTATTTGTTTTTATAGTTGCCGAACTGCATCAAAAAGCCGTTCCTCTCCTTAAAAAATTAGATTGGAGAATAGCCTTGTTGGTGTTTTTTGGAATACTTTTCTTGTGTATTTTCCCTGCTTATTGGGCAACTGGAATATTAGGTCAACACCGAACGTTAAACATCGCAAGCCTATTTTTTGTGCTGTTTTTATTGGCGTTGGCGATTAGTAAAGGCGAATATTTAAAACAATTAATTCCATTTTCTTTTTATAAAAAAGGATTGTTTTTTGTCGTAATTTTTTTAATTGCTGGAAATGGTTTTATGGTGGTTTTAGATATTTTTTCTGGAAGAGTGAGTAGTTATGATAAACAATTGACCGAGCGGGCAAAGATAATTACAGCAACTCATTCAATAGCAAAATTACCTTTGCTTACTAATGTTCCAAAAAGTTTGTTTGTGGTAGATGTTCAACAAGATACTACGCATTGGATTAATAAAGCCTATTTGTTGGGAGTGGAAGATTAAACGACTATTGTTTTTCTCGTAGATTTTCACAGATTTTTCTGCGTACATCTGCAAAATCTGCGAGAGATTACTTTATTCTCAACAGTTTTGCATCCATATAAAATGTTCCGAAAGGAACTAAAGAAGCCAATAAAACCCAAAAAGTTTTTAGCAATGTCCATTTTTGCAAAAAAGCCAATTGTAAGGCTAAACCTACATAAATTATAAACAAAATCCCATGCAACATGCCAACCACAAAGTTGGGTTGAGGTATAGCAAAACTATATTTTAAGGGCATGGTTAAAGCAAAAGCAAGGTATGAGCAACCTTCCAAAAATGCAACAATTCTAAATCTGCCTAATGATGTTCTTAAAAGTAAAGCTATCATAAAGTTAAAATCCAGGCTTTACTGTTGTGGTTTTTTGCTAAAACCAATCCTTCAACAGCTTCTTGTCTGGACGAAAACCCACTGTAACTTACCGTAAACAATCCTTTACGTTTTCCGATAATAGAGGCATTAAACCCTGCATTAATCAGTTTTTTCACGAATTTTTCGGCATTTACTTTTTTAGAAAAACAACCTCCAATTACATGAAAATTAAACGGTTTTATTGATGTTTTTACAAAGGTGGAATCTATTTTTGTAACAGACTCTTCTATTGTTTTTTTAATAACAATAGGCGTTTCGTTTTTTATAAATGTTACCGTATTGTTGGTTTCGTCAACAGTTGGTACATCAATTTTTTCAAAAACTGGCAAAGCCGTTCGCTCGGTATAAACGGGTAAAACAGTTTTAAAAGGATTCAAATTAGCGTAATTAAGGTCTGACGACAAATCGTATTTTGTGGGAATCCAAATGGTTAAAATTGCCAAAGGAATTACAACCGCAGCAGCAGCAATCCATTTTTTAGTTTTCGACGAACCATTTATCGGCAAAACAGGAGTTTCCTTTATTTTGTCTTCCAACGTTTTTCGTTTTACCGGAAATTGTTGGAAAGAACTCAACCCATAACTTTCTAATAAATAATTTATCTGAGCTGAAGGTTCAAATTGTAAACGATTGTCTTGGTCATAAAATAAGACTCCAACATTATCGAAGGCAATTTTTTTTCTGTTTTTTAAATCGTGCTGAATTTTAGCAACAGCTTCTTCAATAATAGTTAGGGCTTTTTCGTAAGCAATTCCATTTTCCTGACTTATTGCATTTGCCAACAATCCATCATTATGAATCAGGTTTTTGTTAAACGAAATTCCTTTTGAAGGAGGGTAAAAAGTATCTCTTACAGGATTTATGCTCGCAGGTTTATAATTGGTTACAAAACCGCCTAAATTCGGTACGATAACACAATCGTAGCGAAACAATAGTTGGCTGATGTAATGGTCTAATTTCATGCGTTGCCTTTAAAGGGGTTGCGAATTTATAAAATTAAAGAAAATTGACGTGGTTTATTCGTTTATTTTTTTAAATTTAGGCTAAAATAATAAAAATGAAGCTACTAAAAATCGTGATACTTTTTCTTTTTCTTCAATTGTTTTGGAGTTGTTCGTGGATGGAACATTTTATGGTAATCAACGAATCAGATACTCCCATTGAAATAACTTATACCCTTGAACCTCCAAAAGAAACCTTTGCAATTTTTGATTACAGGTATGACGTTTATGCCATAAAAAAGCCAGGTCAGATTGATTGGAGTAAAAAAATGGAAATCAACGATTTAGATACAAGTTTTCAAACCATCCATATCCAATTACCGCCAAAAGCAACATTAATTTTTGGTAATTTACATAACGACAATTATACCTCCTACAATCAGTATATTATTAATGGACGCAGTTTTAATTTGATAGAAATGACCATTAAAACTACCAAAGACACCATTGTTGTTAAACCCGAAACTTTCGATGCATTTTTTAAGAAAAAAAATGGTAGTGTTTCTTATGTGGTGAGGTGATATTACTCTGCAAATGCTACAACATGCCCGTCGAAATCAGCAAGGTAACCTACTTTATCACCCCAATCTCGTTGAGTAAATGGGCTGATTTCTTTAGCACCTAAAGTCAATCCTCTATTAAAATAGGTTATAGCGTCAGGTACTTTTAAATACAATTCACAACGTGGAATTCCATTACCACTACTGGGATGTGGAGTTTTATTGTTTAATATTTTTGCAATACCATTTTCTGGCATTAAACCTAATTTACAGTATGGCGATAAATTAAATTCCGTCATGCCAGGAACATGTAATGATGGAGAAAGGGCTAGTAGTTTTTCGTAAAACAACTTGCTTTTTTCTTGGTCGGCAACATACAAAATAAATTCGGTAACCATCATTTGTTAAAGTTTTTCAAAAATGAGCGAATAATGAGTTCCTTTTTTCATAAAATCTCTTTTAATTATTCCGTTTAATTGTTCTGTTAAACTTTCGATAAGTTGGAACCCCAAACTATGAGCGTCTTTAAACGAAATTTCTGGAGCATAACCAATACCATCATCACCATAAATAAATTCATATTGCAAACCGTTAATAGAATTAATTTTTATGGTTATTACTCCTTTAATATTTTCTGGGAAAGCATATTTTAATGAATTTGTAACCAACTCATTAATCAACAAACCCAATGGAATAGCTGTGTTAATGTTTAAAAACAGATTGCTAACCTCTAAATGCAACAAAATTTGGTTGGCTTCACCTTTTGCATTTACAATGAGTTTGCTTAATAAATCTTTTAAATAAACCCCGTAATTGATGCTCGATAAATTTTTTGAACTATACAGCATTTCGTGTACTTTACACATCGATTCTATTCGGGTTTTACTCTGAAAAAGAATAGCTTTTACTTTTTCATCTTCAATATTATTGGTTTGAAGGTTTAATAAACTGGTAATTATTTGCAAATTATTTTTTACCCTGTGGTGAATTTCTTTGAGTAAAATTTCTTTTTCTTCAATATTTTTATTGATGGTTTGTTCGGCTTTTTTCTTTTCGGTTAAATCTCGCCAAATAGTATTTATCAATACTTTATTATCGAATGCTACTTTCGAAAGCCAAACTTCAACAGGAAAATTTTCTCCATTGGCTCTGGTATGCATCCATTCAAAATGATGACTACCATTTTTTAAAGCTAACGCCATCATTTCCTGGGCTTTTTCGTAAGAGAACCTACCATCGGGTTGTTTTTCTGGAGATAATTCTGAAGGATGTGTGTTTAATAGTTCTTCTTTGGTTTTGTAACCCAACATTTTTACTACTGCCTGATTACAATCAACAAACGTGTTGTTTTCAATAACTAATATGGCATCATCCGACATTTCGAACAACGATTTGTATTTTGATTCACTTTCGTTGGCATGTTCTGTAGTTCTAACCAGTTGTTGAGTTTGTTTTTCAAGAATTACTATTTTTTGTTCTAAAAAGTGAATTAATTCAATAGTCTCATTACTCGTCAAATTGTTTGGAAGGGTTCCATCCTTAAAATTTTGATATAACAGTTCAGTTTTAACCATTTTTTTATATGATTGTTTGATATCTAAACAAAAACAGTTTAATTGTTTCTATAAAAATAATGTATAATTTTTAATTACACTAAAAAAAATAACATTATATCAAATTAAAATTACTTATAAATTTATTTTATAGTGCTCATAATGAGTAAAATAAACACCATTATTTTGATATTGGAATAGTCAACACAGGTCTAAACGAGTGGTTTACTAAGTTCTGCGAAGTGCTTTCGTGCAGTAATTTCCAAATACTAGCATTATGGTGTATGCCTAAGGCAATAATGTCAATTTCATTTTCAATACAATAGTTTAAAATTCCTAACTCTTCGGTACTATCAGAGTAAAGGGCTACTTTAAACTTATCTCCATTTAGTGGAGAAAGTTTTTCATTTTTTATAAACTTGTTTATTTTTTCCATCGAAACTCTTGTAGGTTCAAAATGGGTAGGAGTGTTAATTTTTAATAAATGAATACAAGCATTAAATTTATCAGCAAAATCTCGAATATCACCAAATATTTGATGGGAATCTTTTGAAAAATCTGAAGCAAATGCTATAGACTTTATACCATCTCTAATCATGCTGTGTTTAATGGTAAGTACATTAAAGTTAGATTTACGCACCACTTTTTCGGTATTGCTTCCTAATAATATTTCGGCAATGGTTGAAGAACCATGTGTCCCCATTAAAATTAAATCGGCATTAATCTCTTCGGCACACTCTAAAATTTTATTACAAATAACTCCATCAAGTTTTACATAAGTTTCGACTTTTAAACCTTTTAATTTAGGGTTTTTTCTGATTTCAGCCATTTTAGCTTCAGCTTCCTCAAAATCTTCTTTATGGCTTGATGTTACCACCGAAACAATATGAATTTTACTTTTTCGTGTGGTAGCAATATTAATAGCATACTCTATTGCTGCATTTGAGTATTCCGAAAAATCGGTTGGAACCAAAAGGTTTTTCATAAAATTTATTTTCATCAAAAATAATGACCATATTCAATTAAAAAAAGGATAATTATCGTTTCCTTTTAAAAATTTATTAAAACAACATGATAAAACTTAAATTTGTGAAAAAATTTAGTCTTTGAAAAATCCGTTAATATTAGTAGTAAACGATGATGGTATAACTGCTCCAGGAATTTTAGCACTTGTTGAGGTAGCTAAAAAATTTGGCGAAGTGGTTGTGGTAGCTCCCGACAAACCTCAAAGTGGAATGGGACACGCCGTTTCGTTAAATACAGCTTTACGAATTAATCATACAGAAAAAGATGGTATCAACTATTATGCTTGTAGTGGTACACCAGTAGATTGTGTAAAAATGGGTGTAAGCAAACTATTATCTAGAAAGCCAGATTTAATTGTTTCGGGCATAAATCACGGTTCAAATTCATCCATCAACATTATTTATTCTGGCACCATGTCGGCAGCTATTGAGGGAGCAATGGAAGGTATTTCTTCCATCGGATTTTCACTTTGCAATCATTCTATTGAAGCCGATTTTACTGCTGCCAAAATTTATATCGAAAAAGTAATAAAAGAGGTACTTACTAAAAAATACAAAGGCATTTGTTTAAACGTAAATATTCCAAACTTGAGTGCTGATTTAATAAAAGGAATAAAAGTGTGCAAACAAGCCAATGGTAATTGGGAAGAAGAATTTGATGAACGAGTTGACCCAAGCGGAAAAAGCTATTATTGGCTAACAGGTAAATTTGTGGTGTATGATAAAGATGAAGATACTGACGAGTGGGCTTTAAACAATAATTATGTGTCGGTTGTACCTGTAAAGCACGATTTTACCAATTATGAAATGATGAATACTATAAAACAACTAGAAAATGCTTAAAACGTTAAAAGAGTTTGACCACGTTGTTTTTGGAATAATTTTAGGATTAATTATCCCATTAACTGCGATGTATTTTATTTTAAAAATAACCACCAACATGGAGTTGTTTTACATTATTAAAAACCCATTTTTTAGCCCAGTTATAGATAATTTAAAAGGAGCTTTATTTTTTAATTTAGGTGTTTTCTTTTTATTTTATTGGCTTAAAAAAGACGATACCGCAAAAGGAGTAATTTGGGCAACGCTTTTGTATGCGGTTTTTTATATCTGGTATATTTTTTTTATGTAAGAAGCAGTCGACAGTTCACAGTCCTCAAACCTTAAACTCATCAATGAAATACTACATTATAGCAGGAGAAGCATCAGGCGATTTACACGCATCAAACCTTATAAAGGAATTGAAAAAGCGTGATGAAAAAGCTGATTTCAGGTGTTGGGGTGGTGATTTAATGCAGCAACAAGGCGTAACCTTAGCAAAACATTATCGAGAGTTAGCCTTTATGGGTTTTGTAGAAGTGTTACTAAACATTAAAACCATTTTACAAAATCTTTCTTTTTGTAAAAAAGATGTGTTGGAATATAAACCTGATGTGCTAATTTTAGTTGATTACCCAGGGTTTAACCTCAAAATAGCCACTTGGGCAAAAATTAATGGGTTAAAAGTATTTTATTATATTTCACCGCAAATTTGGGCATGGAAACAAAATCGAGTATATAAAATAAAGAGATACGTCGATAAAATGTTTGTGATTTTACCTTTCGAAAAAGACTTTTATGCAAAATTTAATGTGGAGGTTGACTTTGTTGGACATCCTTTACTCGATGCTATTGAAAGTAGAAAAGTAACACCATTGGATGAATTCTGCAAACAAAACAACTTACAACAAAAACCAATCATAGCATTGTTGCCAGGTAGTAGAAAACAAGAAATCCACACCATATTGCCCATCATGCTTTCGGTAATAAAAAGCTTCCCAGAGTATCAATTTGTGGTAGCAGGAGCTCCTTCACAAGATACCGAATTTTATAAAACATATTTATCAGAACAATGTGCTTTGATAGAAAACAAAACTTACCAGTTACTTGAACACTCTGTGGCTGCATTGGTAACTTCAGGAACAGCTACCTTAGAAACGGCCTTGTTTAAAATACCTCAAATTGTTTGTTATAAAGCAAATTTTATATCGTTTCAAATTGCAAAAGCAGTAATTAAAGTGCCGTATATTTCTTTAGTCAACTTAATTGCCGATAAAGAGCTGGTTAAAGAACTGATTCAAAAAGAATTAAATACCGCACAACTAAAAACCGAACTTACTAAACTGCTTGAGCCAGCACATCGTAGTCAATTGTTATCCGATTATTACGAGCTTCAGCAAAAGCTTGGAGGAGTTGGAGCTTCGGCTCGAACTGCCGATTTAATGATTAGCTATTTAAACTGAATCTTTATGGATTTGCAAAAGCAAATTCGATTAAAATCAGTTGTGCCACTATTTTTATAACAAATAAAAACAACCGTGGTATAAAATAACAATTATCACTTGTTAATTTTGTAGTTATTATTACATTTGCAGCCCCCGAAAGCTTTCGGGGTTAAAACCCTAATTATGAAGTTATCAAAATTCAAATTTGACCTACCCGAAGAATTACTTGCTGAACATCCATCGCCAGAACGAGACGAGGCTAGATTAATGGTGCTTCATCGAAGTACAGGTGAAATAGAACATAAATTGTTTAAAGATTTAATCAACTATTTTGATGATGGTGATTTAATGGTAATGAACGACACTAAAGTTTTTCCAGCACGTATGTATGGAAATAAAGAAAAAACAGGTGCTCGTATCGAAGTATTTTTGTTAAGAGAATTGAACCGAGAAAATTATCTTTGGGATGTTTTGGTAGACCCAGCTCGTAAAATTAGAATTGGCAATAAACTTTATTTTGGCGACGATGATTTAGTTGCTGAGGTTATTGACAATACCACATCAAGAGGAAGAACATTACGTTTTTTATTTGATGGAACTCACGAAGAATTTAAAGCTATTGTGGAAAAATTAGGAGAAACTCCAATTCCAAAATACATAAAAAGAGCTGTAGAACCTGCTGATGCAGAACGTTACCAAACGGTTTATGCCGAAAACGAAGGAGCTGTTGCAGCACCAACGGCTGGATTGCACTTTAGTAAACATCTTTTAAAAAGATTGGAAATTAAAGGTATCGACTTCGCTAAACTTACACTTCATGTTGGTTTAGGTACTTTTAGAACTGTTGAAGTAGAAGATTTAACCAAACACAAGATGGATTCAGAAGAAATTCATATTCCTCAACTTTGTGTAGATAAGGTAAATGCTGCGAAATTGCGTAAAGCTAGAATTTGTGCTGTCGGAACTACTTCCATGAGAGCAATGGAAACATCAGTATCTAACGATGGCTTTTTAAAACCTTACGATGGTTGGACCAATAAATTTATTTTCCCTCCTTACGAATTTAATTTAGCAACTGCTATGATTACTAATTTTCATACACCACTTTCAACACTGTTAATGATGACATGTGCATTTGGTGGTTACGATTTAGTTATGAAAGCTTACAAAGAAGCTATCAAAGAAAAATATCATTTTTATACCTATGGCGATGCCATGTTAATTATTGATTAAACAACATAAATTTATACTTAAAAAGAACAAACGAATGAAACTAGAAGACTTAAAATTATACCAAGAATGCCTCGATTTTGAAGCAAAAATTTGGAACATTGTAACTTTATGGGAAGGATTTAACAAAGATACTGTAGGTGAATCTTTTGTTAAAGATTCTGATGCTATTTCTGCCAATATTGCTGCAGGATATGGTCGTTACAATTTTAAAGACAAAAAACATTACTGTTACATTTCAAGAGGTTACCTTTTAAAAACTAAAGGCTGGTTACTAAAAGCGAAAGAACGTGAATTAATTCAGGAGCCTCAAGCCGAAGAACTATTAGAATTTGTAGAAAAAATTCACCGTATGTTAAATGCTTACATTCGTTCTATTGGTAGATTAAAAACTGATGGCGGAACGTATGAAAAAAGAGAATCTTCATCAAACAATACTATAGAAAGCGAAGATGAAGAACCAAACGGCAATGCATATACTGCTGATGCTGATGAATTTTTTAGTGAAGAAGAATTGACCAATGCCTAATTATGCAATAATAGTTGCAGGAGGTAAAGGAGAACGAATGGGACAACACATTCCCAAACAATTTCTTGAACTTGCTGGCAAACCTATTTTAATGCATACCATTGAAAAATTCTACAACACTTTTCCTCAATTAAAAATTATTCTAGCTCTTTCCGAAAATCAATTCGATTATTGGGAAGAGCTTTGTTATAAATACGGATTTACCAAAATACCTCACCAAATTGTGGCAGGAGGTAAAACACGATTCGATTCTGTTAAAAACGCATTGGCTTTAGTTAAAGAAAGTGGCATTGTTGCTGTCCAAGATGGTGTTCGCCCGTTGGTGAGTGCAACAACCATTAAAAACTGCTTTAAACAAGCTGAACAAAGCGGAACAGCTGTTCCTGTGGTGGATGTAGTAGATTCGTTACGATTTATTTTCAAACAAGATAATACCAATAAAGCAGTTGCACGTAATTGTTACAAAAGTGTGCAAACTCCTCAATGTTTTAAAACGGATATTATCCTTAAAGCCTATCAACAAGATTTTGATGAAACCTTTACTGATGATGCTTCTGTAGTTGAAAAACTAGGTTATAAAATTGATTTAGTTGAAGGCAATACCGAAAACATTAAAATTACTTCTCCTATCGATATTGCTTTGGCTGAAACTATACTAAAACAGTAATTTTTGATTGAGACGTTAACCCTAAGTTATCCAAATCAACCTGCTCAATCAAATTAATCCCAGGTTTTTTTTCTTTTTCAATAGAGCCAAATTGATGGGTTATTCCTAAAAATTCAGCACCATTAAAAGTTGCCCATTTTATCAAGGTTTCTAATGGTATTTGTTGTGAATTTTTGGTAATGGTTTTTAATTCGTCTAAAACGGATAAGCTCCAATTGCTGGCTAAGCTATCCGTTCCAATGGTGCATTTTTCGTTTAAAAATAAGTTGTAATTGGGTTGTTTTCCTTCAATATATAGATTGGCGTTTGGACAAAATGCCCAGTAAATATACTTCGAAAACTCGTTTGCCCAAGCAATATCTTCCTTTGCAGTAAATGTATTGTGAACCAGCAATATTTTTTTTAAACCGTTATACTTTGCCAAAAACGAAGGTAATGCGTTTTGGTTGGTTGGAATAAACTCCCCATTAGTTTTTTCGGCAATGTTTAAAAGCTCGAACAATTTGCCTTTTCCTTCTTTAAAAAATTGGTTTTCGCTTTCGGTTTCTTGGTTGTGTATGCTTACCAAACTATTATTTTCTATACAATGTTGGTTAACTAGTTCGGTTAATTTATTCGAAACCGAATACGTGGCATGTGGAGTTATACTTGCTTTGGTTTTATCAAAATAGTTTTTGTAAACCTCTAAAGCATGTGTAAAGGCTTGGTTAGCAATGTTAGGGTCGGAGCCAAAAACCTCAACAAAAGTATGGTAATAAAGGTGTTGTTTTTTTTTCAACTCAAAAGTTGAAATTCCATTTGAAATATCGCCAACAGCTACAATGCCATTGTTGAACATTTCGTTTTCTGCCTCTATGATTGCTTGGTGCTTTATTTCTTCGGTAAACAAGTCTCTTTTAGAAATTATTCCCTCAATAAAACCATGCAATTGTGTGGTTTCGCTAAGTTGCCCCTTAAGGTACGAAAGTTCTAAATGGCAGTGGGTGTTTACAAAACCCGGACAAATAATACCTTCGTATTTTTTTACGTTATTCCAATTTACTTGCTTAACAGTGGGGTTTAAGACATCTAAAACAACACCTTTATCATCTAAGATAACAACTCCATTTTTAATTGGGGCAGCATTTCCAGTAAAAATATAATTGGCAGAAAATTGTTGCATTAAATCTGGTCTTTATTATAAATTAATATAGAGTTAAAAAACACAAAAAGTGTAATTCCAACCTGTGTGTCGAGAGTGTCTTCGGTAAACATAGAAACAAACATCACCATGAAAAAAGCCAAATACAAAAAATGTTTTTTTAAGTTTAAACTCCAAAATGGATAACATAAAAATACCATAAATAAAAAACCACCAAAAAGACCAAAGGTTACAAAAACGGTTACAAATTGGTTATGAGCCCTTAATCTATATTTTTCAGTCAATATAGAATTCTCTTTTTCGTATTTTTGGTTAAAAGCATCTTGAATATCGCCAGTACCAACACCTAAAACTTTATTTTCTTTAAAAATTTTAAAAGCAGTTTTCCAATATACCCAACGCATTACGGTGGAGTGTCCGTTGTAATCTCTGCCTCTTTTGTAGTTGTCGAATTCCCAAATAGTGCTTTGTATTCGTCGGTCAAAAGCATTCATTTTTAGGTTATTACAATTGGATAAGCCTTTTTCTATTGCTTTAATTTCTTGTGGTGTTAATGCCATTACAGCTTTCTGATTTTTGTATTCGCCTTTCGAAGTAATAAATCGAATTAAGGTGGCTTCAATGGGCTGACCTTTTAAATCTTTCCCTCGATAATGAATTTTACTCACCTTGTTCCATGCATATTCTAACTCCTCTTTGGCAATGTTTCGGTAAACATAGTTGCCATTTTCTTTGTCGTCATTCTGCATATCATGCCAATAGAATTCTCCATAAGGAGAATATTTTTTTTCTTCAAGGGTATTTTGTTGCCCATAAAACGTATTAATATTTTTACTGATGTACCAAGCAGAAGAGCCAACAATAATCAATGGAGAAAGTAATAATATAATTTTAAGTTTTATACCACTCGTTTTAAATCCATAAAAAAGCATTAAAAAAAGCGAGGTAATTCCAAATACTAAAACCCCCGTATATAAATGAAGAATAAATAAAAATGAAACCAACCATAAAATAGCTGTGGCAAGATAAATTTTAGTTTTTAAGCTTGTTTCTTTAAACAAATAATACCCCAAACCAAAAATGGCGATACAAATTTCTAAACCAAAACGGATGTGAGAATTAAATCGAGATAAATCTCTATCATCAACAATAGTAATGTCTAATCCTCCTAGTTTTACAAAAATACTCCACACCGACGCAGCAATTACACCTGCAACGTAGAGCTTAAAAATAAGTTTAAGCTGCTGTTGGTTAAAACGAACACTAAACAACACAAAAGGAATAACAAACAAAGGTAATTTCCTTTTGATGTCGGCAAAAGCATAGCTATAGTTTGAGGTGTTTACTAACCCTATAACTGAAATAATGAAAAATAAAATTAACACAAGTGCAATTTTATTGGAGAAAAAAGCCTGAATTCGTTGTTTATAATTCCCTTCTAAAACCCACGCTAAACCAATAATTAACTGCCCTAACCCAATCAATGGTTTCGACAAGGACAAGCCAATGGCTATTGATGAAAGACCAATAACATAAAGGCGTTGGGTATCTGAAAAAAATGATTTTATCTGTAACATCTAATGGATGTTATACCAATTATAAATATTAAATAATCCAAATATTTTCTAGTATAATGCCGATATAGTTTGAAAATAGTCCAATTTTATTGGACTATATTGAAAACAAATTCGGTATTATTTTTTAGTCTCCGCTAAAATCGATTTATACAATGTTTCGTTATTAATGGTTTTGGTAGCTTCTTCTAGCGTTGGATCTCGTTTTAATGAATTTTGAATTAACCCATTTTGATAATAGTATCTTCCAACAATTTCGGTTTCTAAAATAGTAATTATTTCTTCTTTAAATTTGTTTAAATCGTCGTTTTTATGTGTTTTTAATTTTTCTTTTAGTTGTTCATATTCTGTTTTTACATCATCAAAATATTTTTCTTCTTTAGTTGTTTCTTCCAATTTAGCCAACAAATCTTCACTATCTGTGGTATAAGAATAATCTTTTCCTTCTAAAAACTTCACAAAATCAGCATAATCAGTATCAGAAAAAATAAACTCTGCGACAGGTTTTATGGTTTCGTTTTTAATTCGGTAGTTGGTAGCATATTCAAAAAATAAATTTTTAGTGATTAATGATGCAGAAATGTTGCTTAATAGTTGTTTGTCCACAACAACATCAGGAGCAACACCTTTACCATCAAAAACAGGGCGTTTACTATTTAAGGTTTTAAATTCTTTGATTAATGAATCAGCAAAGCTATTTACTTTACCATCTTCCTCACGGTGCGAATAATCTAATTTTTGAATACAACGTCCACTAGGAGTGTAGTATTTTGCAACCGTAACTTTAAGTTTAGAGTTGTAACTTAATGGTCGCACAGATTGAACCAAACCTTTACCATACGATTGATTTCCAATAATAACAGCTCTGTCGTGGTCTTGTAATGAGCCAGAAACAATTTCTGAGGCAGAAGCAGAACCTTCATCAATTAACACCACCAAAGGAATTTTAGTATCGAAAGGATCGTTTAACGCTTTATAGGTTTTGTCCCACTCTTTAATTTTCCCTTTGGTAAAAACTACTTCCGAGCCTTTCGGAACAAAAAAATTAACAATGTTAACAGCTTCGTTTAATAAACCTCCGCCATTGCCTCTCAAATCGAGTATCATAGACTTGGCATTTTGTTCTTTTAAACTAACCAATGCAGCTTTCACTTCTTTACTAGCCGATTCGGTAAACCCGGTTAATTTAATGTAGCCCACAGAATCTTTTAGCATAGCAAAATAAGGAACATCTTTAATTTTTACCTCTTCACGGGTTACTTTTGTAACAAATGATTCAATTGTTCCAGGTCGTTCGATTTTCAACATTATTGAAGAACCTGGCTGCCCCATCAAAACCTCTCTAATATCGGTGGTTGTTTTGTTTTTCACCGACTTCCCATCTACTTCTAAAATTTTATCTCCAGCACGTAATCCAGCTTTAAAAGCACCATACCCTTCGTAAGGTTCTGAAATTACCACATATTCGCCTTGCTTTTGTATTAATGCACCAATACCACCATATTGCCCGGTAGTCATTAGTTTATAATCTTCCATGTTCGATTCAGGAATGTAATTGGTGTAAGGGTCTAACGACTCCAACATAGCATCAATACCTGTTTTTATCAATTTACCAGGATCGGCATCATCAACATAATAAATGTTTAACTCACGAAATAGTGTAGCAAAAATGTCGAGGTTTTTAGATATTTCGAAATAGCTGTCAACATACCCAACAGAAAACACGGAGGATAAAGCCAATGCTAAAATCAGGGTAATTTTTGTAATTCTTTTTTTCATTTTTTTCATTTTGAGAAACAATGCTTTTTCAAAAAACTTTGTTTCTGTCTGTTAATCAGATTTATACTTAAATATTTTTGTGTCCATTTCAAAACTATGTGCCTATGTGTTAAATTTTTTTAAGTTAAGGTACTGGGTCGTGTCCATGTCCGCCCCAAGGATGACAAGAACCTATTCTTTTTAAACTTAACCAACCACCTTTAAATACACCATATTTTTTTAACGCTTCAATGCTGTATTGAGAGCAAGTAGGGTCGTATCGGCAATTTTGCCCAAACATGGGCGAAATACTCAATTGATAAAAACGAATTATCAAGATAAACAACTTACTCAGCACGTTTCCCAAACATTGAATTTAAACGATTTAAAATTACTTTTATTTTGTCTTCAATTTCGCTGTAGCTTAATATTTGTTTTGAGGTGTAAACAAACATTACATTAAGTTGCGTTTCAGAATCCTTAAGTGCTTGTTTTAGTTGATGATTATGTAAACGATATGCCTCTCGCATTTTGCGTTTTATTAAATTACGATTTACAGCAAGTTTTATTAGTTTTTTAGGCACACTTACACCAACACTTAACGAAACTTTTGATGGTTCTACCTTCTTTTTATAAATAGCCCTAATAGGAGCTTCATGAATTGATTTTCCACCATTAAATAACCCATCAATGTCTTTAGTGCTTTTTAATTTTTCTATTTTCGGAAACTTGTTGTTCGGTTGCATAACTAAAATCAAAATTAAGACCACGAAGTAGAATTAATACCAATTTAAAGAAATAAAAACGACATTAATAATCTATTCTGTTTTTTGATAAAATAAAAATCCGCCACGCTTTTAGCGTGGCGGATTTTTAAATTTACTCAATAATTTGTTGAGCTATGTTATTTCAATTACTGAATAACAATTTTTTTGATGGTATTTTTGTTGTCTTTTTTAATGTTTACAAAATACAAACCACTCGTTACATTTAAGCTTACATGTTCTATAGCAGCGTTAGTAGTTTTTTCAAAAACTTTTTCTCCAGTTAAATTGTAAATTTCTATGCTGTAAGCACCTTCGTTAACTTCAATTGTGAATTTTCCTTCTGATACTGTTGGATAAACACTAATATTTGATTTAGAAGTTACTTGAGCAATACCAACAGTACTTTCACATACCGTAGTAGATGAGGTAAATACTGCGTCTCCACCTGTAGATCCAGCACCATCAGCTTCTAAAAATGTACCGTAAAATGTAACACAACCTGAACCAGTAACTGGAGCAGTCCAATTGTAAGTATATGTTCTTTCTGCAGCACCAGTATTACTGTTACTTGTATGCGTAACATAAATGTGAGGAACAGTTGCAATTGTTTTTGTTTTAAGTTGTGTTTCATTAACATCTATATTGGTAAAGGTACCAAGATCTGTTCCTGAAGCATTTTGAGCAGCAGTTTCAAAACCAAAATCTGCAATACCGGGAGAAGATTTGTATGTAGTAATGACGTATGTGTTTCCTGGTACATATCCAGTTACCGGGATGTCTGTAGTAATTAATCCGGAAATAGGAGTTGCAGTACCAGAGTGACAGTTGGTACAATTTTTATTACCGTTAGCAGGATCTCCAGCATAACCACCTGCAGCACCACCACTTGCTTTTGATAATGGATCATAATTTGAACACGCCTCTAGTTGTCCATCATCTTGACCTGAGGTTAAAAGGACGGTTGCTGCCCCAAAAGCAATAACAGTTGCGATAGATAGTAAAGTTTTTTTCATGTTTTTAGTTTTTAAAGTTTATAATATTTTTAATTGTGATTCAAAAGCAGCTATTTTAATAGGATATTCTAATTTATACTACAAATTTGCGACAACTACCTTGCTTAAATAATGACATTAATCATATTAAATAATGCTTTTTAGCATATAATTGATAAATTTTTGGCTCAAAAGGACTAATTATTTTTTCAAAAGTCAATAAAATTAACAAGTCATTACTTATATATTTCTTTAAATAAATTGCAATTTTCACACTTTTGTTTTTTTATAAAATAATCCTTAATCAAAAGAAAACCATGTTTCATTTAAAAATATTATTTTAGAGGTCTTAAAAAAAAATAAAATCAATGCCAGAAAACACCAAAAAACTTTTTTTACTTGATGCATTCGCCCTAATTTATAGAGCTTATTTTGCTTTTGGTAACAATCAGAGATACAATTCTAAGGGGCTAAACACCTCTACTATGCTTGGTTTTACCAATACACTGATAGAGATTTTAGAAAAACAAAAACCTTCGCATATTGCGGTTGTTTTTGATGCTCCAGTGGCTACTAATCGCTCGTTAGAGTTTGCTAATTACAAAGCCAACCGACAAGAAATGCCTGAAGACATTCGGAAAGCATTGCCTTATGTGAAACAAATTATCGAAGCGTTTAAAATTCCTATTTTATCAAAAGACGGGTTTGAGGCGGATGATGTAATTGGCACGATGGCAAAACAAGCCGAAAAAGATGGCTACACCACTTACATGATGACTCCGGACAAAGATTTTGGTCAGTTGGTTTCAGAAAACATATTTATTTATAAACCTGCGGCTTTTGGTAAACCTGCCGAAGTTTTAGGAGTGAAAGAAGTTTGTGAAAAATTTGAAGTAGAAAATCCATTACAGGTTATTGATATTTTAGGCTTGTGGGGCGATGCTGTTGATAACATTCCTGGCATTCCTGGCATTGGCGAAAAAACCTCAAAAATATTAATTAAACAATATGGAAGTGTTGAAGGTGTTATTGCTCATGCCCACGAACTAAAAGGAAAACAACAAGAAAATGTCATCAATTTTGCTGAACAAGGCTTACTTTCTAAAAAATTAGCGACTATTATTTTGGATGTTCCAGTTGAAAATAAATATGATGAGTTGGTTTTAGAAGAGCCTGATGAAGAAAAAATTACCGAACTTTTTGCCGAACTCGAATTTAGAAATTTGGCGAAACGAGTGTTGGGAAGAGAAATTCAAATTGCACCAGCTAAACAAGTTGCTGTTGTACAAACTGGTGGACAAATGGATTTGTTTAGCCTTCCCACAGACCTCCCGATAGATATCGGGGAAGGAGGGGGTAGCCAAACCCAAAACAATACAGAAGATTTATCGGTTATGGAAGCTGGAAAGAACATTGAAAATGTTCCTCATACTTATTTGTTGATTGACACCCCACAAAAAAGAACTGAATTAATTCAACAACTTACCAAACAAAAATCGTTTTGTTTTGATACCGAAACCACAGGGCTAAACCCTTTTGAAGCTGAATTAGTTGGTATGTCGTTTGCTTATAAACATCACGAAGCGTTTTATATTCCTTTTCCCGAAAATCAAAACGAAGTAACCGAAATTTTAAAAGAATTTACACCCCTTTTTGAAAATGCTACTATCGAAAAAATAGGGCAAAACATAAAATACGACATTAATGTGTTACACAAATATGGCATTCGTGTAAAAGGCAAATTGTTCGACACCATGATTGCTCACTTTTTGTTGGAACCCGACATGCGTCACAACATGGATTTTTTAGCTGAAGCATATTTAGGCTACAAACCTGTTTCTATCGAAACCTTGATTGGAAAAAAAGGGAAAGGACAATTGAGTATGCGTGATGTTCCTATCGAAAAAATTGTAGAATATGCTGCCGAAGATGCCGACATTACACTTCAACTCAAAAACTATTTCGAACCACAATTTTCAAAAGAGATAAAAGAGGTTTTTGAAAAAGTAGAAGCTCCCCTGATTTCTGTTTTGGCTGCTATGGAAAACGAAGGAATAAAATTGGATGTAGAAGCTTTAAAAGTGTTCTCAAAAGAGTTGGAAATTTTAGGAACTAATCTAGAAAAAGACATTTTAGAATTAGCAGGAACAAAATTTAACATTGATTCGCCCAAGCAATTAGGCGAAGTATTGTTTGAGTACCTTAAAATAATCGATAAGCCTAAGAAAACAAAAACCGGACAATATGCAACCGGAGAAGACGAATTGCAAAAATTGATGGGAAAACACGATATTATTCCTAAAATATTGGAATACCGTTCGGTTCGTAAATTAAAATCAACTTATGTTGATGCACTGCCAGAATTGGTTAGTGCCAAAACAGGTAGAATCCATACCAGCTATATGCAAACGGTTGCGTCAACAGGAAGATTGAGTTCAAATAACCCGAACTTACAAAACATTCCTATCAGAACAGCATTGGGTCGTGAAATACGAAAAGCATTTATTGCTAAAAACGATAATTTCACATTACTAGCAGCCGATTATTCGCAAATAGAACTACGCATTATTGCAGCATTGAGTAGCGATAAAAACATGCAACAAGCCTTTGTAAATAAAGAAGATATTCATGCTGCTACCGCTGCAAAAGTTTTTGGTGTTGCTTTGGCTGATGTGGACAGAGAAATGCGAAGCAAAGCCAAAGCGGTAAATTTTGGAATTATTTATGGTGTTTCTTCATTTGGTTTGGCTCAAAATCTAAACATTTCTAGGGGCGAAGCCAAAGAGATTATAGATGCTTATTTTGCTCAATACCCGAACGTAAAACAATACATGGACAATAACATCGATTTTGCCAAAGAACACGGCTATGTGGAAACTATTTTGCACAGAAGACGATATTTAAAAGACATTAATTCTGCCAACGCTATAGTTCGTGGTCATGCCGAACGAAACGCCATAAATGCACCCATACAAGGTTCGGCTGCCGATGTAATAAAAATTGCCATGATTAATATTTTTAATGAATTTGAAAAACAACAATTTCAATCAAAAATGCTGTTGCAAGTACACGATGAGCTGGTTTTTGATGTGTATAAACCCGAATTGGAAACTATCAAATCCATTGTGAAAGATAAAATGGAACATGCTGTAAAATTGAGCATTCCATTAGAAGTTGAAATGAATTCAGCTAAAAATTGGTTGGAAGCACATTAATGAAAAACAAAAAACCTGCAAGAACTTTTCTTACAGGTTTTCCATTAATTAAATTAACTCTACTATAACTCTACTAACTCTATTTTAAATATCAGTAAATTGGAAATTTAAAGTAACTCTAACAATACTTTTGATACTACTACCGCAGTAGTAAGGGTCTGAAGCAGTAGCACCTGCTAAAAATTCGAAGTTTCCTTTAAAACAATAGTACCATTTTACAGCTGTTCCTCTGGTGTATAAATAAGTGAAATATACAGGTATAGTTGTAGTAACACCTCTGTAAGTAAAATCTGCTTGAGCAACGTAACCATCACCATAACGAGTGATGCTTCCGGGAGCAGCAACTAAAGTAGCCCAATCTGTAGTGTCTTCAACGGTATAAATTGGTGCAGTAATGGTATCATAACCTGTTGGCTGAGTTGCGTTAATTCTATAAGTAGAATCTGTACCAGTTTGTGTTGAAACAACACCCATTGAAGTCCATACACAGTGACCAAAACCTTCTCTACCAGGTTCAAAAGTATTAGTTGTTGATAATTGAACTTTACCATCAAACTTCATGTTTGCAGGATTTGCTTCGTCAAATAATAAATCTATATCACTAACATCAAAACCACCGGCAATGTCCATGTAATTTCCTTTATATGCAGCTTCCCATCTTACTTTAGAGTGAGCTTCATATACTATCGAAGTATCATTATAGCTATCAAAAGCCAATGTTCCGGGAGTAGCAAAATCTCCAAAAGTGATGCTATCAACCGAATAGGTTTGAGTTTTATAATCTGCACCGTTGTTTTGGTGAAGAATTATGTTTTTTTGTGCTAATCCGATATTAGCTGTTACAGCTAATAAGAAAATTGCTAAAATTGTTTTCATAGTTTTCATAATTTATATTTTTAAATTAAAAGGTTTAGTTTATTAATTTTTTACTATTTTTTTGGTGATTACATTATTGTTACTGTTAATTATCATCATGTAAATTCCATTGTCAAAAGATGATAAATCAATTTTTTCATTTACTACATTACCATTGTAAGTAGAAGTTAAAACCAGTGAACCAGCAACATTGTAAATGTTAACTACAGTTCCCTGAGCATTATCAGTAATATTAAGTGTAATAACCCCAGAAGTTGGATTTGGATAAGCAACTACTGAAGAGTTGGTAAGTTCTTCGTTGATACCTGTTGATAAATCCGCACCAAAAGTAATTTTTGATACATCGCTCATGGTGTAAGGAGCATTTGTACCATTATCGTTTACGTTCATGTCAGCGGCAACAAATGTTACAGCAGGAACAAAATCCATGTCGTAACCATTTATTCCTCCTGAGTGATGAACATTCATGAAGGTTTGAGCGTTTGCTGACATTACAGCTCCTCCGATACACAACATGAAAAGAAAGATTGTTTTTTTCATAACTTTATTTTTTTATTAATAATTAGATTTTTT
>CAYJMI010000048.1:0-25360 GCA_964371285.1 uncultured Vicingus sp.
TTGGGTAAAAAAGGAAAAGAACCAGCTTCGCCTTACAAACAATCAATAGGTTTATTATTATTAGCAATTGGTTATTTAGTAATTGCATTTGGTGTTAAAGGGGTAGATGCTTCTACCAAAGTAAGTATGATTTGGTTAGTGAGTTTATATTTGATTCACACGTTTGGTGAGCTGTGTTTATCGCCAATAGGATTGTCAATGGTGAACAAATTGGCTCCTGTAAAATTTGCTTCTTTATTAATGGGAGTTTGGTTTTTATCAACAGCATCTGCAAATAAATTTGCAGGAACGCTAAGTTCTTTTTACCCAGAAACAATGATAACTGTTTAATCAGTAGAGGCTGAACAAACTGCAAATAACATAGTTTTGTGTGAAAACATGGATAAAGCAGAAGAAATAGAAGGAAAAAAATACGTGAGTATTGATTTGATTTCTTTTAAACAGGTTAAAACAAAAGAAACTAAAGCAGCCATTGTAAAAACAATTTTTAAAGATTCACGAATCAAAGAAAAATCTTTTATAGGATATAAAATTGATAGTTTGTACGCCTTCTTTATGCTATTTGTTGGAATGGCTGGAGTTGCATCAGTAATCCTATTCTTTTTATCAAAAAAATTAATAAAAATGATGCATGGAGTAAGATAGTTTTTACTTCTAAGTTAATAAAATAGCCTTCGATAGAAAATCGAAGGCTATTTTTTTGCGTAATTTCAACAATTTGATTTTTACCTTAATAAATATATATTTACACTCGAATGTAAAAAAATAGAAGATAAAATAAATTAAATATGAACAACTCATCAAACGATTTTTTTAAAACACAGGTTTTAGGTCATCCGGCAGGGCTATTTGTATTGTTTTTTACAGAAATGTGGGAACGCTTTTCATTTTATGGAATGCGGGCGTTATTGGTATTGTTTTTAGTGAGTTCGTTTGGTATAGGGGGATGGGATTGGCCTAGGGAAAACGCTTTAGCTTTATATGGTACTTATATTGCCATGTTATACTTAACCCCAATTATAGGTGGTTATTTAGCCGATAGATTTTTAGGTAATAGGCGTGCGGTTATATTAGGTGCAATTATCATGACTTTTGGGCATGCAAGTATGGCAATAGAGTCGAATCCAATATTTCTTTATTTGGGTTTGTTATTGTTAATTATCGGTACGGGTTTTTTTAAACCAAACATGATTTCTTTCCTGTCCATTCTTTACAAAGATTTTCCGGAAAAAAAAGATGGTGCTTTTACTATTTTTTATATGGGTGTTAATGCAGGAGCATTTTTGGGAATTATGCTGTGTGGTTATCTTGGCGAAGTGCTCGGATGGAGTTGGGGTTTTGGTTTAGCCGGAATATTTATGTTATTAGGTTTGTTTCAGTTTGTTTTGGCTCAAAAAATATTTGGCGATGTAGGTACTACACCAAACATAATTAACAAAACAATAGAAGCTGATAATCATGTAATAATTGAAGACAAACCCAATCCGTTTACTTTAGTAGATAAAATATTAGTAATAATAGTAGCTGTTTTTGGATTAATATGGGTCATCAATGATCCACTACAAAAAGTTCAAAAAATTAATATGCTTAGTATTGGTGGCAATGATTTTTCCGGTCACACCATCATAATAACGTTATGCCTGTTTCTTTTTTTGTTGGGTTCAAGGATTGTAAGGTACAGTAAGATAACCAGAGACAAAATGATTGCTGTTGTAATATTTGCATTTTTCATCATTTTCTTCTGGGCTTCTTTTGAACAAGCTGGAGGCTCTATGAGTATCTTTGCAAAAGACTACACCAACAGAATTTTATCGGGTAATTCGGCATTAATTTTCAACATTGTAGATGTCGTTATTACCGTTGTTCCTATTGGCATTATTACTTATGTGTTGTTTTTGTTGTTAAAACAAACTTTTAAACAATACATTTATTCAAGTTTGATATTAGGATTTAGTTTTATACTGATATGGGGTTTAATCACCTTTAAGGTTTACAATAATTTTAATACCTATTCTTATGAAATTAATTATCCGACCTATCAAGTCAGTTCGGTAGGAGATAGTGGTGAAGAAACAACAAAAACTTTTGTTGTAACCGCTTCAACACCAATTCCTGAAAATGCTGTTATTGGTCAGCAAATTACCATCATAAGATCTACCAACGATTTTATTTTAAATGATAAAATATCCATTATTGATATTGATAAAAAAGGCGAAAATTTTAAATATATCCCAAACGAAAAAGCTGAAAATATCCCAACTAAAATTTCGGCAACCATTGTAAAGAAAAGAGAGAATGAAATTCAAATACCTGCTACCTGGTTTTTAATTTTAAACTCCTTGTTTATTATTTCATTAGCACCTTTGTTTTCTAAATGGTGGGAAAGCAAATACAATCCAAATCCTGCGTATAAGTACGCTATCGGTTTGTTTTTTCTGGCAATAGGTTTTTCCTTTTTGGCTTATGGTGCTTCAGGTATCATGCAGGGAGCAAAAACAGCTGCTGTTAGTATGGTTTGGTTAATTTTTGCCTACTTATTTCATACCATGGGAGAGCTTTGTGTTTCTCCTGTCGGGCTTTCGTATGTGAGTAAATTAGTTCCTCCGAGAATGATTGCCTTTATGTTTGGTGTCTGGTATTTAGCTTTGGCCATTGGCAATAAAACATCGGGCAAAATGGGAGGTATGATTGATGAGATTACAACAAAGTATGACATTTCGACTTTTTTTCTGATATTTACCATCGTTCCTATTATAATAGGTATTATTGCATTATTGCTAAATCCTGTTTTAAAGAAATTAATGCACGGTGTTAAATAGTTGTTTTTTGGTATAATAATTGTTTATTTTGGGTTTCGCAATTTAAAAATTATATTTTATGAGAAATGTTTTAATCGTTTTTATAGTTTTATTTAGTTCATCGGTTTTATTTGCTCAAACCGGTGTATTGAAAGATAATTATAAAGCACACGCAGAAGGTTGGTTGGTCGATTTAAATGAAGCTTATGCTATATCTAAAAAAACCAAAAAACCTATTTTAGCAAACTTTACAGGTACTGATTGGTGCGGTTGGTGTATTAAATTAAAAGCTGAAGTTTTTGATAAACCTGAATTTAAAGAGTGGGCTAAAAAAAATGTAGTTTTAATTGAAATAGATTTTCCAAGAAAAAAACAATTACCAGAAGAAATTAAGCAACAAAATGCAGGATTACAACAAGCTTTTCAGGTTACAGGTTATCCAACCATTTGGTTATTTAATTTAGATAAAGACCCTAAAACCAATCAATTCAAAATTGAAGCGTTAGGAAAAACAGGCTATGTTGCTGGTGGTCCAGCCAATTTTAATAAAGGTCTTGATGATATAATAAAACAAGGAGCTAAGTAATTAGCTCCTTATTTTTTACTATTTTTTACAACCCTATTTTTACAAAACCATCCTCATCAATACTTCCATAAAAATTGGTGTCTACCCAATGGTTTGCATTAATAATTACCGATTTAATGTATAATCTTCCAAACTGATTAACTTCTAACTCTTTACCAAAATCGTTTACTGTTTTTATTGCAACTCCAACAATTGGTTTTCCAAGTGTGTTTATTTTTGACCCTAAAATGGTATATGTTTTACCTGAAATGTCGGTTACCTTATAGTTTTGTGTTTCAACAATTAACAATTCCAATCTATTTACAATTCTTTGGTAAATAAGTTTTAGCCTTTGAACAGCTAGTTCGAACTCATTTATTGGTAACATTGATTTTAACGATTCAACGAGCATTTCAAAATGAGCATCTTTACTAATGTTTAATATATTTGTACATCGGATAGCAAAATTATCCACCTCTAATTCTTTTACTTTTTGGCGAAGTTGAAATGAACTTAATTTTTCTTCTAATGGTTCGCCAAAATTGATGAATACATTTTTTCTCCAATTAGAAAAGCTAAAACTGTAAGTTTTTGATGTGCCAATTTTAAATGAAAGTGGAGTACCAATAAAATTATCTAAATGAACAGGAATAACAGTTGAGTCGATTGATTTTACTAAATGTTCAATTCCTTTTTTGAACCCTCCCAATTGTCCGTTTCGGGTAATTTGACCTTCAGGAAATATACATACGTATTCGCCTTTTTCAATAGCTTTTTTACAGGTTTCTTCAAATAGCGATAAATCTGTTTTATTGTTGTTGTCTCCAATAGGAATCATTTTTAAAATTTTAAAAAACCAGGAGAAATACCATGAGTTATAAACTTTTTTGTGCATGACAAATCGTACCGTATGAGGAAAAAAAGTTGCAATAATAATAGCATCGAGCATCGATACGTGGTTTGAAACAATAAAACCTCCTTTTTTATTTTCTTTTAACTTTTCCAATCCTTTTAGATGTACTTTAAAAATTAACCCGACAAATGTTTTTAAAACCATTTTTAGTGTTTTTCTTAAACTTGATTTAATCTTTGTTTTCATAATTATTAAGATTTAAAATTTTCACCAAAAGTATGTGGTGTTTATTTCGTATTAAAATAAAAAATAATTATTTACGTATTTAATAAAATTGAATTATTATAATTTATATATTTGTTTATAAGTAAATTAATATAAATAAAACGTATTTTTATTTATGGATAATATTAAAATAATAATTCAATCTCTCAGTTCGAAAGAAGTGGGAGAGTTTAAAAATTTTCTAAAAAGACACAAAACCTTTAATGAACGGAAGGACATTAAATTGGTTGAGTTATTGAGTGATGAGCAGGATTATGAACCCATGCAATTGGTAAAATTACTAGGGACAAAAAATTTGAATGCTTACCACACCATAAGAAAAAGGCTTTTTATCGGTTTATCGGAGTTTATAGTAACAAAACTTAGCAGGGAAGATGACGAAGGAAATCATAAAATTATTTCGGCGTACCATTTATCAAACTATATGTTTCAAATTGATTTACCTGAGCTGGGGTGGAAGTTTCTTGTTTCATCTGAAAAAATGGCTCAGGAAAAAAATGAATTTGGCTTATTAAACATCATCTATCTTTTACAGATTAAGCATGTCGCACTTCAAAATAAATACCTGTTGGAAGAGTTGATTTCTAAATATAAAACGAACAAAGAAAATATTCAAACAGAGGAAAATTTAATACTTGTTAAAAGCATTGTTTTAAAAGAGTTAGATAAAGCTAAAAAGAAAGGAGTAACCATACATTTCGATAAAATAATTGAAGCTATTTTGAAGGATTATCATATTGATTTAATGACGATAAATCATCAAAAATTTATTTTCAACATGATTGAAATTATAAGGTTAAACATTGTTGCCCAAAAACATTATTTCGATTTCGAACCTTTTATTATAAGTCAATACCATGCTTATTTTAAAAATGATTTTACCAAAGTAAATCTGCCCTACAAAGCATCGTTGTTATACATGATTGCTCAAACCTTATACCGGAACAAGAAATTCAAATGGTCGCTATTTTATCTTTCAGAATTAGATGAGTTACCTTTAGGATTATCAAATAAATTATTAAAAAAAATACACTTTAAAAGGATACAGCTAAAAGCTGCAAATGAAGTGCTGTTGGGTAGAATTAATGTTGCCATTGAATTATTAGAAAAACATGTGGATAGAAAAGCCATATCAAATGAAGATTATTATAATCATGTTATCAATCTGGGTGTTTATTATTTTCTACAAAATGATTATAAAAAATCTTTAAAACTATTGTTTAAGTTTAACCATTCCGATAATTGGTACAGAAAAATTATGGGATTAGAATGGTTGCTAAAAAGACAAGTTATGGAAGTGATTTTGTTTTATGAATTAAATGAAATTGAATTGTACGAGTCAAGAATAAAAAGTATAGAAAGAAGCCTCAAATTATTTGGAAAAAATGAATATTATAAAAGAGCTTTTAATTTTATTCATTTATTAAAAGACTTTGTGTTGAATGTAGGAAAATCAAAAGATGATGATTTTAATACAAAAGTGGAGAACAATATCCAATGGCTGCCTTTTGAAAAAGAAGATGTACAAAATGTTGCTTTTTATGCTTGGTTGAAGTCGAAAATGTTAGGAGGCGATTATTACAAAACTTTATTAGAACTTTTGGCTACAGATAGCACTCAAAATCAACTCAAATAAGCAGCAATTTCGCCATTTTTAGAAAACTCCATCGAAATGTTGCTTTTTAAAGTGGTTGATAATGCCAAACCGTTGTAATGAATTCCGATAGGATATTTTTTATTGTTTCGGTCAACCAATACGGCTGTTGACATACGTTTTATAGGATAATCTAAAATAAATTTCACGCCATAAATAATCGTTTTTCCCGAATTCAACACATCATCAACCAAAATCACTACTTTATTATTTAGTACTTCGGTAGGTTTATCCATTTCAATGTTGTGTTTTAATGGTTGATCTTTGTCTAACGTTAATTTTACCAAGTTAAATTCAACAGGAGTAGTAGAAATGGATTTTAATTTTTCTACAATTTTTTCAGCAAACAAATATCCGTTAGAGGCAATACCAACAATAACTATTTCAGATTCCTGATAATTATCTTCTAAAATCTGATAAGCAATTCTATCAATTTTTTGAGTAATTTGTAAATGGTTAAGAATAAGGGTTTTTTCGGTTGACATAATTTTTTTAAATTATATTTATTTCGTGGTCGTTGAACAAAACGATATCTCCTTTAAATAATTTTTTTCGTTTCCTGTATTCCGTTTCGTTGTTGTATTTTACTAAACCCTCCTCGATAACCATTTTGGCGTGTCCGCCTGTTTCAACCAAGCCCAAAAGTTTGAGCAACTTCATCAATTCAATATAATCTTGAGTGAGTTGAAAGGCTAATTTTTCCATTATTCGTACTCAGGATTTAAGAAGTTGTCGAAAGCATAATTAAATTCTTTTTGAGCTTCAAAAAATGGATAATGAGCGGCATGCTGTAAAACTTCTAATCGTGCATTTTGTAAATTATCTTGTAACAATTGCGACGATGCAAAAGGAACATTGTCTAAATCGCCCAAAATAATTAACGTAGGACAAGTAATTAAATTCATGTTTTCGGTAATGTTGTAATCAAAAAAGTTTTTTTCCATGATGCTGTTCACCAATAACATATTGTTAGCTGATGTTGCGGTAAAAGTCATGGATTTATAAAGTTCATCAATTTTTGTTTGGTCAGCTAAATTTACTTTGTCGCCTATTTTAATTGCAGCTATTACAGCTTCAGGTTTTCTATCGTCAAAATCTTTAGAACTCATTATTTTAACCATTTCTTTAATATCGTCATCCTTGCGTTTGTTTTGCATGTTTTTAAACATTTGGTCAAAATATTCAGTATTTGCAGGGGCAGGGGAAATAAGAATCAACTTGTTTAAGTTGTTTGGAAATTGTTTAGCATAATTTATCGCTAAAATGGCTCCCCAAGAATGACCTGCCAAATTCATTTTTTCAATTTTAAGATGAACTCTTATGGCTTCTAAATCTTCTACAAAATTTTGAATAGTAATGGTAGTAGTATCTTTAGGGAAATCTGTTTTACCGCAACCGCGTTGATCGTAAAAAATAATTTGATATTTTTCGGCTAGGTTTTCAAAATTAGCCACCAAATAATTATGAAATAAACCAGGGCCACCATGAAGCACAACAACAGGTTCTCCTTTCCCAATTTTTTTAATATAATGATTCACACCATTAATTTCGATGGTTTCCTCTACAACATCTATATTTGATAGTGTTTGTTCAGAAGCATTATTTGCTGAATTATCGTTTTTACAAGATTGGAATCCGATGAATACTAGTGCGATAAAACAAATTCGTAAGATGTTCATGTTAAATATTTTTTAAATTTTTTATGGTCTCTATTGGTTTTTCTGAATTGAAAACATAGCTGCCAGCCACTAATACATTAGCTCCGGCATCAATTAATTTTTTAGCATTTGCTGATGTAACCCCACCATCAATTTCAATCAACGCTTTCGAATTTTTTAAATGAATTAACTTTTTCAATTGCTTAATTTTGTGATAGGTATTCTCGATAAACGATTGTCCACCAAAACCTGGATTAACACTCATAATCAGTACCAAATCCAAATCGGCAATAATATCTTCAAGCACATTTATGTTGGTATGTGGATTTAAAGATACACCAGCTTTCATTCCTTCGGCTTTAATAGCCTGAATGGTTCGGTGTAAATGAGTACAAGCCTCATAATGAACCGTTAAAACATCTGCTCCGGCACTTTTAAAAGCTGCGATGAATTTATCAGGTTCAACAATCATTAAATGTACATCAAAAATTTTTGTAGAATGTTTTCTAATGGCTTTGATAATGGGCATTCCGAAAGAAATATTTGGAACAAAAACTCCATCCATTACATCAATATGAAACCAATCTGCCTCACTTTTATTAAGCATTTCACAAGCCGTTTGAAGGTTTGCAAAATCGGCAGATAAAATGGACGGTGCAATTAGATGCATAGTTGTTATTAAATTGTATGCAAATTTATTAAAACTGTTGGATAAAAAAAATTGTTGCGACAAAACCTATCCGTCAGCTGACGGATTAACAAAAAAAGCTGTTTCTTTTCAGAAACAGCCTTTTGCAATAATTTTTTTCTTAAAAAATTATTTTACTTTTTCAGCTAAAGCAGCACCTGCTTTAAATTTAACAACTTTTTTAGCTGCTATTTTGATTTCTTTACCTGTTTGAGGATTTCTTCCTGTTCTTGCAGCTCTTTTAGATACTGACCAAGTTCCGAAACCAATTAAGGTAACTTTATCACCTTTTTTAAGAGCTTTTGAAGCTGCTCCAGTTAAAGCTTCTAGTGCAGTTTTTGCACTAGCTTTTGATAATTTTGCATCTTTTGCAATTGCATCGATTAATTCTGCTTTGTTCATTTTTTTAATTTTTTTAGGTTAAACACTATTTTTCTTCTATAAATGCATAACAAATATAGACGAATTCTATTTTTATGCAAATTAAATATTAAAAAAAATCTCCAATTGTTAATAAATAGGAGGTTTTGTTAACAACTACGCAGTAAAAACAGCTACTAAAGGCAATTATTATTGCTTTTCTTCAAAAATTCTATCCTCTCCATTAAAATTAGGGCTTTGGATAGAAATGAGTTTTAATGGGGTAGTGGAGGTAACTTTTACTGCGTGAAATGTATTTGGAGGAACAACAAAAAAATCTCCAGGTTTAATTAAAAAAGTTTCTTTTCCTACAGTCATTTCTCCAGTACCTTCAATAATTTTAATATTCTCGGTATGAGAAAGGTGTTTGTGTGATTTCACATCATGTTTAACCCAAATAATAAAAGTAGTAGTATTGGAGTCAGAATATAATTCTTTAACAAAAACATTTTCAAATTCTTTTTCTGGCAAAAGTGCATTAACATTAATGGTATGTTGAGCCAATACCATTGATGTGATAAAAATCGAAAATAATACTAAAACATATTTACATTTTTGAATTAACATATTCAATAGTTTGTTGTTCGATTAAAATGGTTTTTTGATAGATATCTTCACCACGTTTTAAAATGTCTTCTGCAAATGTTCTATCTTTTATATCTTTTGCATTGATTTTAACATTAAAATAAGCTCCTGTAACGGCAGCTTTTGCACAAAGCACACCAACGGCTGAATCGGATAAAGAAGTTTGCATACCGTCTTTTAACATGGCTTGCATTACTTCTGTAGATTTATATGCTGTTTCCATGACCATAAAAGGAACTTCTGTGGCATATTTAGTCGCATTTTCAATAGCTTCGGCTCTTAGTTGTTTTTCTTGTTCATTTCCTTTAGGCATTCTAAAACCTTCTATTATTTTATTAAACGCATTGGTATCTTCATCAACCAACTGCAACAATTTGTTTTTGTATTGTTGACCTTTAACAGCCCAATCAGAAAACTCCTTCCAACGGTTGTCCCATTCTTTTTTGTGTCCTGATAAATTTGCTACCATGGTACCTAAAGCTACGCCCAATGTACCAACATAAGCAGAAATTGAACCTCCACCCGGAGCCATCGATTCAGCTGCGGTTTCATCGGCAAAAGAAGATAAAGTTAAATCAATTAATTTCTTTTGAGGATTTTCATCTTCCAATAAGTATTCAATAATTTTTTCTCTAGGATTGAATGGCTTTAATTCATCTAACCCTAAAGATTTGATGGCGATTTTTATCTTTTCGCTTTCCGAACAACCTAACGAACGTTCTTGTTTAATTAAATAATAATCTGCTGCATCAAGCATGGCTTGAAGTGGTATTAAACCAATCAATTCTGAGCCAGTTGCTCTCAATCCTCTTGCTGTGGCAGCTTTATCGCTTTCGTCAAAAGCAACGTGCATTGAAGTGATGTTAATGTTGGTTAAGTTGTAGGAGATTTGTGCAATACCATATTCTTCGATAAACCAACCTATGCCTTTTACTGCTTTTAGTTTGCCAGGAATACGAATAGGTTCTCCTTTTTCGTCTAATATGTTTTTTCCAAGTTCGTCGGTTTGCATTCTACCAGCTTCCCTAATATCAAAAGCGACAGCATTTGCTCTTCTCGTTGAAGTGGTGTTTAAGTTTACATTGTAGGCAATTAAAAAATCTCTTGCACTAATGGCTGTTGCTCCAGTAGTTCTTACTTTATCGGTAAAAGAAGCAGGTCCAAAATCTGGTTTCCATTCAGTATTAACCAATTTTTCTTTCAAACCTTCATATTCGCCAGCACGGCAATTCGCTAAATTTTTACGTTTTGATTCGGTTGCAGCATTTTCATAACAATAAACAGGTATTTGTAATTCATCGCCGACTCGTTTGGCTAATTGGTGTGCATATTTTGCTGTTTCTTCCATCGTAATTCCAGCAATTGGAACCAAAGGACAAACATCGGTAGCACCAAAACGTGGGTGTTCGCCACTGTGTTTACTCATGTCTATTAATTCGGATGCTTTTTTTATTAAACGAAATGCAGCTTCAATCACTTTATCAGGTTCTCCAACAAAAGTTATAACTGTTCTGTTGGTTGCTTTTCCTGGGTCAACATCTAACAATTTTACTCCTTCAACAGTTTCAATAACATCTGTTATTGCTTTTATTTTAGCAGTATCTCTTCCTTCACTAATGTTAGGGACACATTCAATTAATTGCTTGTTCATTTATATCGAATTTAATTATTAACAACAAAACTAATATTTGCTTTTCTATTAAAATAATTGATTTTAAAATATTTTATAAAGGTTGATTTTTGCTCAAATAATATGGACTAAAAAATTAGTGTAAAAAAAATCAAAAATATTTCGATATGTAAAAAGTATGGCTATATTTGCACCCGCGAAATCAATACACATTCGGGGTGTAGCGTAGCCCGGTATCGCGCCTGCTTTGGGAGCAGGAGGTCGTCAGTTCGAATCTGGCCACCCCGACGAAAAAAAAACCATCCATCAGCTGATGGATGGTTTTTTTGTCAAATGGCCCGCTAGCTCAGCTGGATAGAGCAACTGCCTTCTAAGCAGTAGGTCTCAAGTTCGAATCTTGAGCGGGTCACTGGAAACAAAAAGAGGCTGTCTATTTCGTAGACAGCCTCTTATAATTAAAGACCTCTACCTACCTATAAATTTTCTTAGATTTGATTGATGTTTCATCACTAATAACTATGACGTAAAACCCTGCGTTTTGATTTTCTAAGTTTAGATGAAATAAATTTGTAGTTGTTTTTTCTTGTAAAACTGTTTTTCCTGTAATATCATACACCATTATACTTTTGATAGAATGGTCATTAAATAATAAATCAAAATTTCCGTTTGAGTTGGTTAAAATTTTAAAATCTTCTTTAACGGGTTCTTGCTGAATGGATGTACTAATGGTTTTTGCCACGTTAAAAGTAAAAGTTGGAGTAGTTGTATTTGGTTGTAATACACAGGTAAAAGTAGTATTACCAGTAATGTCATAAGTTTCTTCACCGTCAACATTTGTAATACTTAGCACAAAATCATCGTCAAACGCATAAATTTCTTCTACGGTTACTGTATATAATCCTGAGTAAGCCACACTGGTATAAACTTCAATAGTGACATCACTGCTATAAACAGGAACAGGAAGCGAATTTATAGATAATTCGTCACCACTCTGAATTTTGGAATAAATTGATGGAACCATTGGATTAGGACTAAACAATTTCCAAGCATCGTAAGCGCCATCAAAATTAGGAGTTGCACCACTAAGAAACCTAACAACAGTTTCATCAGAATACCCGTAACCCTCAATTTTTATTCTCATGGCGTTTGAATATTGTGCTAAAATAATACTTGGTGAAATTATCATAACAGCAAGTAAAAAAGGAACAAATTTTCTCATGGCTTCGAGTTTTAAATTTATATAGATAAAGTTCCGCTATGAGAATCAGAAAAAAAACGGTAATTATTGGTAATTTTTGAGAAATAATTACTTAGAGTAAGTAGTCAAATGACTAAAAATATGTAGGTATTATTACTTAGGAATAGAAAAAGCTTCACAAAAATGAAGCTTTAAAAAATGTAGCGAGAGAGAGATTTGAACTCTCGACCTCCGGGTTATGAATCCGGCGCTCTAACCAACTGAGCTACCTCGCCAAAATTAAGGTTGCAAATATAGTTGTTTTGTTATTTTATCAACATATAATGCGATTTTTTTTTTAGATTATTTTTAAAAACATTTTTTTTCATATCTTGCAGCGTATTGTAAATATAAATTACATGAAGATGACTGAGAAAATAAAATACCATTTAGAATTTGTGATTAAATCATCACCGTCTCTTTTGTTTAATTACATTTCAACACCAAGTGGTTTAGAACAATGGTTTTCTGATAATGTAAAGTCGAGAGGAGAACAATTTATTTTTATTTGGGAAAACTCTGAAGAACACGCCACATTAATTCACAAAAAAAACAACCATTCCGTAAAATTCAAATGGGACGAAGCAGAAGACGATACTTTTTTCGAATTAAGAATTCAAATTGATGATTTAACTCAAGACATAGCATTAATTGTTACTGATTTTGCTGATGAAGACGAATTAGAGGAAGCTAAATTGCTTTGGGAAACTCAATTGGGTAATTTACATGCTATCATCGGTTAAATCTGACCAGCTTCTATCATTATTACAATTCGTTCAATCATTTCATCTTCTTCGTTTTCTTTAGGGTTGTAACGTTCTTTTAAATCACCACTATAAAGCCTTGCAACTCCTTGATAAATAAAAGCTTTAAAACCACCTCGCATTTCCTTTATGATATCATACGTAGATTCTCCAGTTTCCCTATCTATTAATTTTACTAAAACTCTACCTTGAGTCACGGTCATTTTTTTAATCACATCAGAAAACTCTTCTTTCAATTCTTTTTCACGTTGTTTTAACAAAAGCCTTCTTTTACGATTGGAACCAACTTTTAAAAGTTCTTCGTTGTATTCCGCCAATTTTTTTGAAGCCAATTTTGCATAAGGATAAACCTTGGTAACATGATACCTTAATCGTCTAAATTGTTTGTCTTTTTCTGCATCTCCATAAGGACGTTCGCCCACAATTCGAACAACAGGTAAATTAAAAATATACGAAGTGTCGCCATCTATTACCAACAATTGCATCACTTTACCGTTAGGTTGTTTTTGTTCTATTATTTTAAATGAAGAGGTATCATTTTTTGACAATGAATCTAACACCATCTGTTGTTGGTTTTGGCAAAATACACTTTTTGAAAAAAGCGAAATAAACAATATAAATAGGTAAACAAATAGTTTCACACCAATAATTTTAAAAATATACTCAAACTTGCCGTTCCAAAATATTGCGGAATTGGTTAGTTTGAGTTATGCCGCAACTAAAATGCCAATTATTTCCCTAAAAGCTAGTTGATTGCGGTATAAAATTAGAACTTTACAATCAATATTTAGATAAATGAACATAAACAAACAAGAAATATTTGATTTGCTTGAAGGTAAACACGATAAATTTAATCGAGTTTCTTTTATAGATTCCGATCCAATTTCTATTCCACATTTGTTTTCGAAAAAGGAGGATATAGAAATCGCTGGGTTTTTAACGGCAACTATCTCTTGGGGGCAACGAGTTACCATTGTTAAAAATGCAAATAAATTAGTTGAATTAATGGATTTAACACCTTTTGATTTTGTAATGAACCATACTACAAAAGATTTAAAACGATTTAACAAATTTAAACACCGAACATTTAATGCAGTAGATGTTGCTTTTTTTATCACATCGTTAAAAAATATATACTCCAACCATAAAGGGATGGAACATGTATTTTCGGTTTATCCAACCGATATGCAAAAGAGTATTCATCATTTTAGAAAGGTGTTTTTTGAAATTAATCATCCCGAACGAACCAAAAAACATGTTTCGGACAGCATGAACAACTCTGCTGCTAAACGTATTAACATGTATTTGCGTTGGATGGTTAGAAACGATAATAGAGGAGTAGATTTTGGTATTTGGAAAAAGATTGAACCAAAATACTTGATGTGTCCGCTGGATGTACATTCTGGAAATGTTGCTCGTAAATTAGGCTTGTTAAAAAGGACTCAAAACGATTGGAAAGCAACCTTAGAGCTAACCAACAATTTAAAAAAATACGATGCCAATGACCCCATCAAATATGATTTTAGTTTGTTTGGGTTAGGAGTTTTTGAAGGGTTTTAAATATGTACCAATAATAAAATCATTAACAATTTTTAACAAACAAAAGGTACTATTTAGTAGGATAATTAAAACGTGTGGTTAATTTTGGAAAGCTAAAAAATATGTAAAAATGGAAGAAACAAATTTTGATAACCCAGTATCAACGTCAAATCCAACGTCGAATGTTGATATCAGGGCGTTAAACGAAAAAATTCAAAAAGAAAGTTCGTTTGTGGAATTACTTACCATGGAAATGGATAAAGTAATAATCGGTCAAAAACACATGACCGAACGACTTTTAATCGGTTTATTATCGAACGGACACATTTTATTAGAAGGTGTGCCAGGGTTAGCAAAAACATTAGCGATAAATACTTTAGCTAAAATTGTTGATGTAAAATTTAGTCGTGTACAGTTTACTCCCGATTTATTACCTGCCGATGTTATTGGTACCATGATTTACAACCAAAAACAAGAAGTTTTTTCGGTAAAAAAAGGACCAATTTTTGCCAATTTTGTTTTGGCAGATGAGATTAATCGTGCTCCTGCAAAGGTTCAAAGTGCTTTGTTAGAAGCCATGCAAGAACGTCAAATTACCATTGGTGAAGAAACCTTTAAATTGCCTGAACCATTTTTAGTATTGGCAACTCAAAACCCTATCGAACAAGAAGGAACTTATCCATTGCCAGAAGCACAAGTGGATCGTTTTATGTTAAAAGTAGTATTGAATTACCCTAAAAAAGAAGACGAAAAAATAATCATCCGACATAACATTTCTCAAGCTGGTTTTCCAACTCCAAACAAAGTGCTTAGTCCTGCTGACATTTTAAGAGCCAGAGAAGTAGTGAGAGAAGTTTACATGGACGAAAAAATTGAGCAATACATTGTTGATATTGTTGATGCTACTCGAAATCCAGAAAATTATAACCTTGCCGAATATAAAAATTTAATCAGTTTTGGAGGTTCTCCAAGAGCAAGTATTAACTTGGCTTTAGCATCTAAAGCTTATGCTTTTATTAAACGAAGAGGTTATGTAATTCCAGAAGATGTTCGAGCAATTTGTCACGATGTACTTCGCCACAGAATTGGTTTAAGCTACGAAGCAGAAGCTGAAAATATTACTACCGAAGAAATTATTAATGGAATATTAAATAACGTTGAAATTCCCTAGAGTAATTTGAGATTAGAAATTGGAAATTATTAATTTCTAATCTCCAATTTCTAATCTCCAATTTCTAATTAAAATGAGCAACAACACTACATCCGAACTCCTTAAAAAAGTACGAAAGATTGAAATTAAAACCAGAGGATTGAGCAATCAAATTTTCTCTGGC
Source organism: uncultured Vicingus sp. (assembly GCA_964371285.1). Classification (GTDB taxonomy): domain Bacteria; phylum Bacteroidota; class Bacteroidia; order Flavobacteriales_E; family Vicingaceae; genus Vicingus. The sequence goes on from CAYJMI010000048.1 coordinate 16,011, forward strand.
GAATACCATTCAGCTTTTAAGGGTAGAGGTATGGCTTTCAGTGAAGTTAGAGAATACCAACATGGTGATGAAATACGAACCATCGATTGGAATGTAACAGCACGATTTAACCATCCTTACGTTAAAATTTTTGAAGAAGAGCGGGAGATGACCGTTATGCTGTTGGTGGATGTGAGTGGCTCAAAAGAATTTGGCACACAAGAAAAAAGTAAACAAGAATTGGCTACCGAAATTTGTGCAGTATTGGCGTTTTCAGCTATTCAAAACAACGATAAAGTGGGTGTTATTTTCTTTTCTGACATTGTCGAAAAGTATATTCCTCCAAAAAAAGGAAAAAGCCATATTTTAATGATTATTAGAGATTTAATTGATTTTGAACCAAAAAGTAAAGGAACAGATATTGGTTTGGCTCTTAAATTTTTTACCAATGTGATTAAAAAAAGAAGTACATCGTTTTTAATTTCCGATTTTGTAGATGAGAAAAACTTTGAGGATGCACTAAAAATTGCCAACAAAAAACACGATTTAATTGCATTACACATTTATGATAAAGCTGAAGAAGATTTGCCAAATTTGGGATTGATTCCTTTGTTGGATGCCGAAACCAATCAATTAAAATGGATAAATTCTTCGAGTAAAGATGTTCGAATACATTATAAAGCTGAAGCATTGAAAAGAAAAGATCAACTAAAAAATACTTTAAGAAGGTCGGGGGTTGATAATGCAGAAATTGCAACAGATGTAAATTACATCAAACCCTTAATGAATTTGTTTAAACGAAGAGGAGCGAAGTAATTTGAAAATGAGAAAAATGTCAAAATAAACGTCATTGCGAGGAACGAAGTAATCTGTTTATACAATGGAGATTGCTTCACTCTCCCGAAAGCGTTTGGGACTCATTCGTAATGACGATATAAAGTTTATGAAAAGATTATTCTACATATTATTTTTATTAATCATCAGCTTTCAAGCTAATGCTCAACAATTTAAAGTTGAAGCCAAAGCTGATACTTCTGCTATTTTAATAGGAGAACAAGTAAAAGTTAATATTAAAATAAATTACCGTCGTGATTTAGGGACCATAAGTATTGCTTTCCCTACCATTTATGACACCATTAACGAGTTTGTTGAGATTGTAAATAAATCGAAAATTGATACCATTGTTCCTGATAAATCCGACCCGTACCAAGTTATTCAACAACAAACCATTACATTAACTTCATTTGATTCAGGTTATTACGTAATTCCTCCGTTTCAATTTATTATTAATGACGATACGGTTGAAACGGAAGCTTTTTTATTAGAAGTAAATACGCTTGAAGTGGATACTGCCCAAGGTATATTCGACATTAAACAACCTATTTCCGAACCATTTTCGTTTATAGATTGGTTAAAAGAAAACTGGTGGTGGATGGCTGCTATACTGGTGTTGGCTATTGCTATTGTGGTGTTGATTCGTTATTTGAAAAACAGAAAACCAAAAGAAGTTATCCTTGAAGAAGTAATTCCTGTCATTCCTTGTCACGTGATAGCTTTAGAGAAACTGGAAAAGCTCAGTCAGGAAAAATTGTGGCAGAATGGAAAGGTGAAATTGTACCATTCGTACATTTCTGAAATTTTGAGAGAATACATCGAACACCGTTATCAGATAAATGCCTTAGAAGAAACTACCGCCGAAATTATGCATGGTTTGAGGTTACAGCAGATTTCTCCAGAAATGACGAATAAATTAACTCAAACACTAACGTTAGCTGATTTGGTAAAATTTGCTAAAGAACAGCCTTTACCACAAGAAAATGAGCAGAGTTTAGCTTTTGCTGTTGTTTTTATTAATGCTACTAAAATAGTTGAGGAACCGATTAAGTAATGTTAAATTATTGGAACGACATATCATTTGAAAACCCAGAATATTTCTGGCTGTTCCTTTTTTTGCCTTTAATTTTGGTATGGTACATCCTCAGAAACAGAAGACTTCAGGGAACTTTTAAAATATCAACGGTAAGTAGTTTTGGTAAAACCAAATTTCCTTATTTCCGACATACCCTTATTTTTTTAAGAATTTTTGGTTTAACCGCACTAATTACTGCAATTGCTCGTCCGCAAACATCCTCGAGTTGGCAAGATGTAACTACCGAAGGAATTGATATTGTTATTGCAATGGATATTTCCGGTAGTATGTTGGCAGAAGATTTTAAACCCAACAGATTAGAAGCCTCTAAAGATGTGGCGATGAAGTTTATTTCGGAACGACCTTATGATAGAATTGGTTTGGTAATTTATGCAGGAGAGAGTTTTACACAATGTCCGCTTACTACCGACCACGATGTGCTGCTTAACTTGTTTAAAGATGTGAAGAATGGAATAATAGAAGATGGAACGGCCATTGGAATGGGTTTGGCAACAGCTGTAAATCGTTTAAAAGATAGTGAAGCCAAAAGTAAAGTGGTGATATTGTTAACCGATGGAGTAAACAATTCAGGCTCTATTCCTCCAGTAACAGCAGCAGAAATTGCACGTGAATTTGGTATTCGGGTTTATACCATTGGAGTAGGAACCAATGGAACAGCACCAACGCCTTATCAAGATCAATTTGGAAGAACGGTGTATCAAGATGTGCCTGTTCGCATTGATGAAAAAACTTTAAGTGAAATAGCCAAATTAGGTGATGGACAGTATTTTAGAGCATTGAATAAAAACAAATTAGAAAACATATACAAAGAGATTGATAAATTAGAAAAATCAAAAATTAACGTAACCGATTATAGAAAAAAATCGGAATATTTTTGGCCTTTTGCATTATTGGCGGCAGCTTTATTTTTTGTTGAATTTTTATTAAAAAATACCCTTTTTAAAAGTGTCGTTTAGGTTTGAACATATTATATTCTTATGGTCGTTATTGGCATTAATTCCATTAATGATTATTGTATTTATTTTTATCCAACGATGGAAAAATAAACGGTTAAAACAATTGACTAACCAACAAGTTATCAAACGCTTGATGCCTAACGTTTCGTTTACATTACCCATCGTTAAGTTTATTGTATTATCGTTTGCTTTTGTCTTTTTGTTGTTGGGGTTGGCAAATTTACAGTATGGAACAACCATGGAAGAAGCAAAAAAAGAAGGGGTGGACTTGATGATTGCTTTAGACGTAAGTAACAGTATGTTGGCCGAAGATTTATCGCCAAACCGCTTGGATAGAGCTAAACGTGCTATTTATCAATTGATTGAAAAGTTACAAAACGACCGATTGGGAATTATTGTTTTTGCAGGAGAATCTTATGTTCAATTACCGATAACTACTGATTATTCATCGGCTAAGTTGTTTTTAGAAACCATCGGAACCGACATTGTTCCTACACAAGGAACGGCAATAGGTTCGGCTATCGATTTAGCCATGGAGTCGTTTGATTTTGAAACTACCACCAGTAAAGCAATTATTGTAATTACCGATGGAGAAAACCATGAAGATGATGCTGTTTCTGCCGCTCAAAAAGCTGTGGAAATGGAAGTTTCAGTTCACACTATTGGAATGGGTTCGGAACAAGGTGCTCCTCTACCTATCTATAAAATGGGTAAACAAGTGGGGTTTAGAACCGATAATACAGGAAATACCGTTGTTTCTAAATTGGATGAAACCATGCTTAAAAAAATTGCCAGTGCTGGAAATGGAAGTTATGTGAGAGCCACTAACGCTAATGCTGGATTAGGTATTATTATGGATGAAATCGGTAAAATGGAGAAAAAAGAATTTGATAGCAAAGTGTTTAAAAACTACGAAAGTCGTTTTCAGATTTTTCTCCTGATTGCTTTATTTTTATTGGTGTTAGAATTCTTTATTTCTACCCGAAGAAGTGGAAAATTAGATCGTGTAAATTTGTTTGAGGTTAAAAAATGATTAGAAATTTAGTAGCCATATTACTTTTATTAGCTTGTTTTCAAGGTTTTGCCCAAGAAGATAAAAAATACATCCGTAAAGGAAACAACCTTTACGAAAAAGAGGATTTTGCTGGAGCTGAAGAAAGCTATTTAAAAGCATTAGAAAAAAATAGTCAATCTACAAAAGCCGATTTTAACTTAGGAGATGCTTTTTACAAACAAAAAAAGTTTGCTGAAGCTGCACAACAATTTCAAAAAGTTGCTGAAAAAACTATTGATAAAGAACTGAAAGCAAATGCGTACCATAATTTAGGAAATTCATTATTGCAATCCGAAAAATATCAGGAAAGTGTAAATGCTTATAAACAATCCCTTAAAATTAATTCAACTGATAACGAAACAAGGTATAATTTAGCTTACGCAAAAAAAATGCTTCAACAACAACAAGAGAAAGAGAATAAAGACGATAAAAAGGACGAAAACAAAAAAGACGACCAAAAAGATAAAGACAAAGACAAAAAGGACCAAGATAAAAAAGACGAAAAAAACAAAGATAAATCGGATGAGAAAAAAGAGGGTGATAAGGGCAAAGAACAGCCACAACCTAATCAGTTGTCGAAACAAGAAGCTCAGCAAATGTTGGATGCTTTAAACAACCAAGAGAAAAAAGTACAAGCAAAACTAAAAAAGAAAAAAGAAAACGGACAAAAACTTAATATTGAAAAAGATTGGTAGTGCCAATTTGCTAATTTGAAGATTTGAAAATGAATTAATTTTAATTGTCATTCTGAACAAAATTTGTTAGTGTAAATCGGCATCGATTTACACTAACAAATGAAGTGAAGAATCTTCATTTTTCAACGCTACAACTTGGTTAAAAAAGAAAAACAAATAACAAGTATGCACAAACTGTTAAAATATCTATTCCTTTTTATTGTCTATACATTGGGTGTAAGTGCGTTTGCTCAAGATGTAAAGTTTACCGCAGCTACTAGCCATACTGAAGTTGCCACAGGCGACCGTTTTCAAATTCAATTTACGGCAAATGCCAAAATAACCAATTTTAAAGCTCCCGATTTATCGGATTTTAGAGTGTTGTCTGGTCCTAACCAAAGTACCAACATGTCGTTTGTAAACGGAGCTATGAGTACAAGCATTTCGTTTAGTTATGTGTTAATGGCCATAAAAGATGGTATGTTTACCATAAAACCTGCCGTTGCTGCAGTTGATGGGCAAGCGTACAGTACCAATTCGTTAAACATTGCAGTTTCAAAAGGAGTAAACGTTCAACAACAGCAAACTCAACAAAATCAACCCGAAGAAAAAATAAATGTTTCGAAAGCAGATGCTTCAAAAGACCTATTTATTAAATCGAGTGTAACTAAATCAGAGGTTTATCAAGGTGAGCATATTGTGGCTACTTATAAATTATATACTAAAGTGAACATTGCGGGAAACGAATTGGTAAAAAATGCTGATTTGAATGGGTTTTGGAGCCAGGAAATTGATTTAGGGCAAGCACAATGGAGTCAGGAAGTGTTTGGTGGTTTTAGATGGAATGTGGCTACCATTCGTAAAATTGTATTATTTCCGCAACGCTCAGGCACTTTAACCATCGACCCCATTGAAATGAAGTTTATTGTTCAACGAAGAGCAACTGGTGGTGGAAATTCGGTATTCGACCAATTTTTTGGACGAGTAGAAAATGTTGAAGCCACTTTAAAAAGCGAACCCATTAAAATTAAAGTATTACCACATCCAGAAAATAAACCCACAAGTTTTAGCGGTGCTGTTGGGCAGTTTGAGATGACTACCAACTTAACTACTAATAAAGTTAAAGCCAACGAAGCCATTAACCTCAAAATTAAAATATCGGGTAAAGGTAATTTGCCTTTAATTGACAAGTTTGCGATTGATTTTCCTAAAGATTTTGAAACTTATGACCCTAAAGTTGCCGATAATTATAAAACTTCGCCAACCGGGGTTGCTGGATATAAAGAGTTTGATTATTTGTTGATACCTCGCCATGCAGGAACATTTACCATCGAGCCTGTAGAATTTACGTATTTCGACCCATCATCAAAATCGTATAAAACAAACAAAAGCGAACCTTTTATTATTGAAGTTGAAAAAGGCAATGGTAATGATGCCAATGTCACCTTTACTGGTGTTAATAAAGAAGATGTGCAAATACTTGGAGAAGATATTCGCTATATTTTTACAGGAGATATTTTGGTTTCACATACTAAATCGTCGTTTTATGGAAGTTTATGGTTTTATTTAGCATTAGGTATTTTGCCTCTTCTTTTTATTTTGGTATTGATTTTCAGAAATAAAATTAGAGAAGCTCAACGTGACGTATTGGGTTCAAAAAGCCGTAAAGCCAACAAAATGGCAAATAAATATTTAGCTGTAGCCAAAAAGAGCTTGGATTTACAACAACAAACCGCATTTTATGAAAATATTTCGAAAGCATTGTTTGGTTATACCAGCGACAAGCTAAAAATTCCGTTATCGGCATTAAACAAAGAAAACATTACCGAAAAACTAAACGGTGTAAGCGTAAGCCAAGAAACCATAAATAATTTTATAGCAACGTTAGAACTTTGCGAAATGGCTCGTTTTGCTCCAGTTTCTGTTTCTGAACAAGAAATTTATGGAAAAGCTGAAATCATTATTAATCAAATAGAGAAGGAGGTAAGGTTATGAAAAATGTTTCTAATTCCAATACTTTCGTCATTGCGGATTTAATCCGCAATCTATTTTCTCGTGTTGAGATTACGGGTCGAGCCCGTAATGACGTGAAAAGGTTAATTATTTTTTTAGCAATATTATTAAACTTTTCCGCATTTGCAACATCTTATGCCGACCCGAACATAAAATTTAAGGAAGCCAATACGCTTTATGCTGCTGGAAAATATGAGGAGGCTGTTAAAATTTACGATGAACTGATAAAAGACGATTATTTGTCGCCAGAAATCTATACAACCTTGGAAATGCTTATTTTAAATTGAACGAAATTCCTTCAGCCATTTTAAACTTCGAACGTGCGTTAAAGCTTAAACCCGATTACGAAGATGCTATTTTTAATCTAAAACAAGCCAATTTCAGAACCATTGATAAAATTGACCGATTGCCTGAACTTTTTATTGGTAGTGCTTACAAAAGCTTGGTAACTTCAAAAACTACTGAAACCTGGGCGTATTTTACCATCGGTTTATTGGCTGTTGCTTTATTTTTGTTTATCAGTTACTTACTTACATCAATAATTATCGTTAAAAAAACAGGTTTTTATGGTGGTTTGTTGTTTTTGATGTTTGGATTATTTTGCTGGTTTATGGCTAGTGAAAACCAAAATTTAATAAACCAAAAGGCAGAGGCCATTATTTTTACAGAAACGGTAATTATTAAAAGCGAGCCCAACGCTAACTCTCAAAAACTATTTACCCTACACGAAGGAACCAAAGTAAATGTATTAGAATCACAAAAAGATTGGGTAAAAATTAAATTACCCAACGGTAACGTGGGTTGGTTGGGTAAGAAAGATTTAGAGGTGATTTAATAATATTTCTTCTTACCCGTTTAATTTTACAATTAACGTATCATTCGTTTTTATAATCAGATGGAGCAGTTTCTAACACTTCCATTTCGGTCATTTCTTTGTCGGTAACAGTTTTGTCATCAAAAGTACTTTTTTCCAATTCTTTATCAAGGTTTATGGCATCATCTTCAACACCAGCTAAATCAGATTCTTCTTTATTAAACTGATAGCTTTGGTCAACATCTGCATTAGCTTTATTTACTTGTAAAACTTTAAATGCATACATACGGGCACGTTTAGAATGTAAAATAGCTTTGTGTGGGTTTTTCATTGCAAACATTTTTTTTGCTTGTTTTTGATGTGCAACTGCTCTTGCCAAATCGCCTGTGTAGTTTTTGTTTTTCTTTACAGCTTGGTGTGCTTTAAGAATTACAAAATGTGTGCGTTTTAATACCTTTTGTGCTTGCACCATAGAGGGTTGTTTTGCTGGCATGGTAACTCTATTTAATTTTTTTGGAGGGTGGTTTGGTCGATGGTGTTGTGCAAAAATTGAATTTCCAAAATTTAAAAATGCTATAATTAACAAGCCTTTTATTGTAATTAATGTTTTAGTTTTCATATTTGAAATTTTTAAGGTTTTACAAATTTTATCAAAGATTGTACCATTATTTAATCAACACCTTTTTTTCCCTTGCTCTTTCTAATTCTGCAACTTACTATTTTATATTCAGGACACATGGCTTCGCTATCATGTTCGTCAGAAGTAATGTTATTGAGCATCATATCTGGAAAATGGAAGGTGGAGCTTAAAATACCTGATTTTACTTCATCTGTTATTTTTGCTTTAATATCAACCTTTCCTCGTGGAGATTCTACACAAACCATATCTCCATCATTGATAAAATTGCTTTTAGCATCAGCAGGATTAATCAACAATACATCTTCGGTTAAAATTTTAACATTTCCTGTTCTTCTAGTCATTGCTCCACAATTGTAATGTTCTAATTCTCGGTTGGTGGTAATGATATATGGATAATCTTTGCTGTGTGTTTGCAATTCGTTACTTTCTTCAAAAGGATAAAAGAAGAATTGTCCTTTACCGTGTTTAAATTGTTTAAGATGTAACATTTTTGTTCCTTTACCATCCATTAAAACAGGCCATTGTTTACCACTATTGCCTAAAATACTCCATTTTACACCTTCAAAAAATGGTACAATTTGCGAAATTTCTTGCAGCATGTTGTCTGCCGTATAATCGCATTGGTCGTAACCCATTTTACGCATCATTTCAACAATAATCTGTCCATCAGGTTTCGTTCCTTCAATAGGTTCAACCACACGCTGTACTCGTTGTATTCTTCGCTCTCCATTGGTAAAAGTCCCTTCTTTTTCTAAAAATGATGATGCGGGTAACAATACTGTAGCCATTTTTGCTGTTTCAGTCATAAATAATTCAGAAACTATCAACATATCCAAATTAGCCAAAGCTTTAATTACTTTTTGAGTGTTGGGATCGGTTTGCACCACATCTTCACCAATTATCCAAAGGGCTTTAAGCTTACCTTCAATGGCAGCATCAAACATTTGAGGTATTTTTAAACCTACATAATTGGGAATTTTTGCACCATAAAAAGCATTGTATCGATTACTGTTTTCAGTAAGGGTAACATCATAATATCCAGCTCCTTGATGTGGTTGACATCCCATGTCGGCAGCACCTTGCACATTGTTTTGACCCCGTAATGGGTTTACACCTGCACCTTTTTTTCCTATGTTACCAGTAATCATTGCTAAATCGCCAATCAACTGAACGGTGTAAGTTCCCTGTGTATGTTCGGTAACCCCTAAACCATGAAATTCCATGGCAGCATGTGCTTTTGCATAAGCCATAGCGGCTTTTCTTACCAATTCCTTGTCAACTCCTGTAATT
>CAYJMI010000049.1:0-25234 GCA_964371285.1 uncultured Vicingus sp.
ATTTTTTGCTTGTACCACCAATTGATCTATTGGAGTAGAAATGTGTTTCCCTCTCATTATTGGAATTGCACAAAACGAGCAAGGTCTGTCGCAACCTTCTGATATTTTTAAATACGCATAATGACTTGGAGTTGTGATGATTCTTTCTCCAATTAATTCGTGTTTATAATCAGCATTTAAAGTTTTTAAAAGTTTAGGCAATTCTCTTGTTCCGAAAAACGCATCTACTTCTTTAATTTCATTTTCTAAATTATCTTTATATCGTTCTGACAAACAGCCTGTCACATATAATTTATCAACTAAGCCTTCTTTTTTTGCTTGAGCATATCTTAAAATGGTATCAATCGATTCTTGTTTAGCATTATCAATAAAACCGCAAGTGTTGATAATTACAATTTCTGCATCATTAGTTTCAGATTCGTGTTCCACTTCAAACCCATTTGCAATTAATTGAGTCATGGTTACTTCAGAATCAAAAAGATTTTTTGAACATCCTAAAGTAATTACATTGACTTTATTTTTTTTTAGGGTTTTGGTTTTCATTGGAGATAATTTGATGATAAAATATTTATTCTTTAAATAGAGAATCAACAAATTCTTGTTTGTTAAATACTTGCAAATGTTCCATGCCTTCGCCAACACCAATGTATTTAACAGGAATTTTGAATTGGTCAGAGATACCTATCACCACTCCACCTTTAGCAGTTCCATCAAGTTTAGTAATTGCTAAAGCATTTATTTCAGTTGCTAACGAAAATTGTTTGGCTTGTTCATAAGCGTTCTGTCCTGTTGAACCATCTAAAACCAATAAAATTTCATGAGGTGCCGATGGGATAACTTTTTGCATTACATTTTTAATTTTTGTCAACTCGTTCATTAAATTGATTTTGTTGTGCAATCTGCCCGCCGTATCAATAATTACCACATCCATATTTTTTGCCTTTGCAGATTGTAATGTATCGAACGCAACCGAAGCTGGATCAGCATTCATTCCTTGTTCAACAATTGGCACATCTACACGTTTTGCCCAAATTTTTAGCTGGTCAACTGCTGCTGCCCTAAATGTATCCGAAGCACCCAATATGACTGATTTTCCTTGTTTTTTAAATTGATGAGCTAGTTTTCCAATAGTTGTTGTTTTACCAACACCATTTACACCAACTACCATTATTACATAAGGTTCTTCTTGCGTTGGAATAGAAAACTCGTTAAAATCGCCTGTATTATTTTCTTCTAAAAGCGAAGCTATTTCTTCTCTTAAAAGCTGATTTAACTCTGCCGTACCTATATATTTATCTTTAGAAACACGTTCTTGTATTTTTTCGATAATTCGCAAAGTAGTTGTTACTCCAACATCAGCCGATAAAAGGATTTCTTCTAAATTATCTAAAACATCATCGTCAATTTTAGATTTACCCGCAATTACTTTAGATATTTTAGAAAAAAAACTTTGTTTAGTCTTATCGAGCCCTTGGTCTAAAACTTCCTTTTTATCTTTCGAAAATATGCTAAAAAAACCCATAGTTAATAATAAAAAAAGCCTCTTTCTAGTTGGAAAGAAGCTTTAGTTTATACAAATTCAGTAAATTATTTTTTTGATAAAAACTCTTGAACTTTATCATTTGGAACAATACTTTGTTGAAAAGCATACGCTCCTGTTTTCTCTGACTTAACCATTTTAATTACTTTGGTTAAGCTTTTTCCTGCTTTCTGTAACGAAGCTACTACTTTCTTTGCCATAACTTAATATTATTTAATTTCTCTGTGAACAGTTACTTTTTTAAGTATTGGATTATACTTTTTCAACTCCATTCTATCTGGAGAATTTTTTTTGTTTTTCGTTGTAATGTATCTTGAAGTACCTGGCATACCGCTTTCTTTGTGCTCCATACACTCCATGATAACTTGAACTCTATTTCCTTTTTTTGCCATGATTGGTCTCTTTAATTTTTTACGGACTGCAAATGTAGTATTTTTTTTATTATCTCAAATTATTTTAAACAATATTTACTTCTCGTTCTAATTCTATATCAAATGTGCTTTTTACCGATTGAATAATTTGTTCTGATAAATGATAAATTTCTTTGCCTGTTGCTCCTCCATAATTGACTAAAACTAATGCTTGCTTAGTGTGTACACCATAGTTAGCAATACGTTTTCCTTTCCAACCACAAGTTTCAATTAACCATCCTGCGGCAATTTTAAAAGTTCCTTCATTTTGTAAGTAATGAGGCATGGAAGGATATTTTAATAACAAATCATTCTTTTTTGAAAACGAAACAACTGGATTTTTAAAAAAACTTCCTGAGTTTCCTATTTCTTTTGGATTTGGTAATTTACTTGAACGAATATTGATTACAGCTTTACTAATATCTTGTATGGTAGGATTTATCACCTTCATACTTTTTAATTCATCATTTATTGCACCATAAGAGCTATTAATAGTATGTTTCTTTGACAAACCAAAAACCACTGAAGTAATAAAGTATTTATCCTTTAAAGTGGTTTTAAAAATACTACTTCTATAATCAAATTCACAAGCTGTATTAGTAAATGATTCTATTTGTAAAGTTGATGTATTTAATGTTTCTACGCTTATAATCGTATCTTTAACTTCTACTCCATACGCTCCAATGTTTTGCATAGGACTTGCGCCAATTGTACCAGGAATTAAAGATAAATTTTCCAATCCAGCATAATTTTTAGAAACACAATTCATCACAAAATCATGCCAATTTTCTCCTGCTCCAACTTTTAAAATAATTTCTTGTTTATCTTCACTAATAATTTCAATTCCTTTTATATTATTTTTGATGACAAGTCCAGCATAGTTTTGTGTGAAAAGAATATTACTTCCTCCTCCAAGTATTAATATTTCTTCCTTGTTATCTTTTAAAAGTTGTTTTAGTTCCGCAACGGTGTTTACTTCAACAAATGAAGCTGATAGAACATCAATTCCAAAAGTGTTAAAAGATTTTAAAGAAATGTTATGTTTAATATTGGACAAACTACTTTATTTTTTTTCAATCAGTACAACTGCATAAGCCGAAACACCTTCTTCTCTGCCTTCAAAACCAAGCCGTTCAGTTGTGGTAGCTTTTATAGAAACATCGTCTTCATCAACTTTTAAAAGTTGAGCTAATACTTTTTTCATTTCAGGAATATGTGGGTTAATTTTTGGCGTTTCTAAAGCTATTGTTGCATCAACGTTACCAACTTGACATCCTTTTTCAGCAAGCAATTTAACGACCTCTTGTAAAAGAATTTTACTATCTATTCCTTTGTATTTATTATCTGTTGGAGGAAAATGAAAACCTATATCTCTTAAATTCGCTGCCCCAAGAAGAGCATCACATATCGTATGAATTAAAACATCGGCATCAGAATGTCCAACAGCTCCTTTTGTATGAGGTATTTTAATTCCTCCCAACCAAAAATCTTCACCTTCTTTTAATTGGTGAACATCAAACCCAAAACCAACTTTAATTTTCATTATCTTGAGTAGTTAATTTTCTGTTTTTTGTTTCTTAAAATCGTCGAAATTAAACATCAAACTAAATCGCATGGTATTTGCTAAAGGATTGTTTTGAGTTGTTGCAATTAAGTACGAAAAATCTAAACTAAATACACTCATTTTTAAACCTGCTCCAAAAGTAATGTATTTCCTATTTCCTTTAGTTACATGTTCATGAAAGTAGCCTGCTCTAATTGCAAATTGTTTATTGTACCAATATTCTGTTCCTGCTGAAATATTATACTCTCTCAACTCTTCAGACATACCTCCTGGTGCATCGTAAAACGACTGCATAATTCCACTCATTACACCAACATTTGGGTCTTTTCCTGATTCAATAACTTGTTCATTAGTAATTGGGTCTAATTCAGGGTTACCATTTTTATCAGTTTTATAAATTGGAGGTGTTGGAACTAATAATTTATTTATATCAGTAACAATTGCAATAGAATTGTAATCGTCCAAAACAAAAGCAAGGGACTGACCAAGTTTCATGTTTATTGGAATAAAGTCTTTATTAGCATCGTCGGTATAAGAGATTTTAGCTCCAATATTAGAAAGGTTTAAACCTACATTAAATATTACTTCTTGACCAAATAATTCAGCATCTGGATTGGTGTAAAATGCACTTACATCAACAGCAAAAGAAGTTCCTGCCCTAGTACCTGAGCCACTTACATCAATACCACCCGTTAAATTTGAATAAATGTATCTTGCAGCTATTCCTCCCGAAAATCTTTCTCCTAATTTTCTTGCGTAAGCAACATCAACAGCAAATTCATTTGGTCGGAAATCACCCAAAGCATTACCAACATCATCGGTAAATTTTATATCTCCTAAAGAAAAATATCTTAATGAAGCTCCTAATGTATGGTCTTTACCTAATTTTTTATAAAAGCTTACATACGATAAACTAATGTCTGGCACTAATTTTCTTAACCAAGGTGAGTAAGATATAGACAAACCCATGTCTTTTTCTATAAAAGCCATTTTAGCAGGGTTCCAATGTATAGAATTAGCATCTGGAGACGTTGCTACACCAGCATCTCCTAAAGCTCCTGCTCTAGAATCGGGTGCAATTAATAAAAAAGGTACTGCTGTTGTGATGGTATTTAATTGTAAGTCGCTCCTACCCAATGTACTTTGTGCGTTTATACTTGTTAATGATAAACCCAAAATCAATCCAAAAAAAATCTTTTTCATTTACTAATTTTATAAAAAAAGCAAATATACATTTATTTAATAGTTGCTTTATAAATTTTTAAACCATCAAAACGATAAGGTTTTAATATTATTGTTTTATCTTAAAATAACTAATTTTTCATATTTATCAGCCATTGATAAGTTTTCTGCCCTAACTTTTAAATGATAAATATAAACTCCTCTAGCTAATCTATCGCCATAATCATCTAAACCATCCCATGTTATTGAAGTAGATCTAAAACCTTCGTTAAAAAGATTTTTTTCTATTGTTTTAACCAATTTACCTGATACCGTAAAAACCTGAACTTGAACAAACATTTGTTTACTTGCCTGATTGTGTTCGAACCAAAATTCGGTATGGGTTGTAAATGGATTAGGATAATTATATACTCTGTCTAAAACAACATCTTTTGCTTTTACAACATTAAATTCTGTAGTAACTTCTCGTGAGTTATTATAAACATCCCAAACTTTAAGTGTTAACTTATGACGTCCTTCTGCTAATTCTGTAAATGGAAATTTAATCGTTCCTTTTTGATAGCTATTTAAATCAGCTTCGTAATAATTATTTAACACAAAAGCATCGTCAGTTTTATCATCTAAAACAGCAACAATATCATGACCTATACCATTCCCAACCATATTAATTCCGTGCAAATCATTCACATAAGCCAAAAGAAATGGATTTTCATCTGTTAAACCTCCAAACACAAATGATTTGTCATTCATAAACAACTCTACTTCAGGACCATCATTATCTTCTAAATAATTACTCGATGTTCCTCCAATATAAAAATCAGTAAAATACCCATTAGCGTCTTCAACTTGGTTTTCAGCATAATAACTAATTTTTCCTTGCCCAAAATTATAGCCTATATCTTTTGGAACAACAAATGAAAATGAAAAATCGCCATTAGAAACACTCACTTTTCCTTTAAACAACTTACTTATTTGAGAGTTAAATACAAAAGGAGTAACACCTCCATCATTTTTTAAGGTAGTAATAGTTTTGCTTTTATCAAATACAGTAGGATATATTGTACCATTATAATTAGTTAACTTAATTCCATTTTTATCTTGGACATAACCCTCTACAGTTACTTTTTGTAAAGCCCTGACAGTATCTAAAACAGTAGTAATAACTGCACCATTAATTGATGTTGTTTTTACATCATGTTTAGGATATGCTAACTTTAAAGCTGGGTCGCCTAGTAAAGTAAAGTTTCTGTTGTTTGAATTTGAAGCGTTCAGATTTTTAACTTCCATAAAAATTTCACCGATTGATTTTTTTTCATCATTTATTTCGGTAAAAACTTTATCGTATAAACTTTGATTTAAAGCAAAATTTGGACTTGAAAACACTAGCCTAACAGTTGTTAACAATGCTATACCACCACTTTTGTTAGTTAAAACCATTTCTCCTGCTGATGTTCTTTGAGGATCGTCGAATCGACTAAACTCACATGTTGCAGTAACTACCAAAGGTAGATTTGCTACTTTTTCCAAATTATTAATATCACCAACTGTTAAAACTCTTTCGTGAGCCCAGCCAGTTTCTCCACCATGCCCTGTATAGTTCAAAATTAGCGACCCTTCTTCAAATGCTTTGATAATTTCTTTATTCACATCAGTATATCTATTTCCTCCAGGAGTTGATTCTTGCTTAAATGCATCAAAAAATATTTTATATGGATTGTATTCTGGATTACTGGTCTCTACCATACCTGCGAGATAATCAGATTGCCGCATGTGTTCATTATTGTCTTCATCATCACCAATAAAAGTAAGTTGGTTTCTCCAGTCTTTCATGGTTGATGGGTGATAATAATTTAACACTTTAAAGATAACATTATCAGCTTCTTGTTGATTTTTTACTGGAAAACGACCAATACCAATGTCAACTAACTCTATTCCGAAAGTCCATTTCCCCTCGTTGTTATCCAATAAACCGAAATAATCATCTGTAACCAAAGAGCCAATAATAGCTAAAGAATTAGTAGATTGATATGTTGGAATAAAATTAGTGTTTCCTGAAATTCTATTTTTATTGTCATAAGAACCGTCTCCAAAAAGCAATAGATGCTTAGGTAATTCTTCTGTTGTGGTAGCTCTATCGTAAAACATTTTCATTAAACTTCTTATTGCCACAGGGTCTTGAGAACCAGAAGAAAATTCATTATAAATTTGTTGTGGAGTAACTACTAAAACAGTCATTCCTTCTTGTCTGTGGAAATCAGCAATTTGTTCTGCTTGACCTAAAAAATCAGGATGGCTAACTATAACAAAATCTTGTTGTGATAATCCATGTAGATTTTGATTATTTACTTTTCCTAAAGAAAACACTTGTGTTTCAAAGTTATTAGTTAAAGCTACAAATTCTTTTAAAGTGTCGGTTGGTGATACAAATGAGATAGAAGAACCTTGGGTAAATTGTTGCTCCTTTATATTTAAGGGATTTGTAATATCCCAAATTTTTACAATATTACTAGCGTTAGAAATATTAAATTGGCTAACATTTCCAGTTCCTACTGAAATTAAATCTCTAAAAAATAATTGATTTCCAGTCATCTTTAAATTTCTTCTTGCATTTAATTGAATGTAATCCAACCAAGCAATTGATGATGAACTTGGTTTATTATAATTAATATTAACATTGAGTAAATCGGAACTAGGATTAAAACTTAAAGAACCTGTTCCATTATTAGCATATTGGCAGCTGTAACAGCTTAATGTTATTGTAGTAAAATTTATTATTGTATTAGTTCCTCCTGAAGAAACATTAAAAGAACTTGCTGTTCCACTTCTCCCTGCACCTCTAACATTAATTTTAACAGGACTAGCCATATCAATATTTGGAACATTAAAAATAAAATCATAAACTGTTTTAATATCAAATGCTTCTCCATACCAATCTTGCCCAGATTTAATGAGGTTTAGATTATCTTTTTCATAATATTGATATTCGTTAAAAGTATTCACTGATATATTTGGGATTAGTGAGGATGTTGTCGACAATATCCTTTTTGGAGATTCACCTGTACTTGAAGCAGTGATAAAATAATAAGTGGTATCACTATATCTATTTAATTGGTGTAAAAACTGGTTAGTACTCGAATTTAACGAAATGGAATTTGACCCTTGACCATAAAACAAAATATAATCATTAGCATTAAATACTCCATCATTTTCACCGTCTATGTAAATAGAGTTTTGCATTAAATCATCATACCTAAATTCAGAATTAATTTCAGGCAACATTTTACCACCATTTCCATAAACTTTAATATTCTGAGGATTTAAATTATCAACATCTAATCCTAAATTTTTTAAGAATGAATACGTTAATTTAAACACGCCATCTTTTAAAACAGCAATTTTATACCAATCGCCAGATGCTAAAACAGAATTAAGTGCAGCTTTTTTTAAATTAGATTTTTGGGTTAAATTTTTGCTTCTTGTATTCACCTTAAGTTGAAAACTTATTACTTTTTGGTAAAGTCCTAAATTTTGATTGTAAATTATTGGTACAAAAGAAATTATGCCGTAATTCTGTTTTTTACTTATAGAGTTAAAAAATTTAATATCAATTTCATTTTCTATATAAGTTAAACCTGATACATTTTTAATACTCTCTAATTCAATAGTTGAAAATTCAATATTTACAACCTCAATACTTGTTATTTCTTGGTTAACTAAACTCAATTGTTTTGAATAAAAAGGTAGAAAATCTTTTTCTTGATTGTATTGGGCATAATCAAATGATAAAAATGCTCGATTTTTAGTATCTAATAAATCATTTATAACATTTTCGTGCCAAATAATTTTTTCTTCCACTAAATTAATTTGAGAAATTAATGAAGTAGGAATGAAAATAAGTAATAAAATATGTAATTTCATCTTAATTTTTAAAGATTTTGAACAAATTTACGCTTTATAAAGTCTTTATTTTACAATAAAGTTAATGAAAAACGTAACATTTTTTTAAATATTGTTTTAATAAGTATTCCAAATTTAATACATTTGGAACTTCGTAAAACATTTTTACGTAGAAGTGTTTGACTGAAATAAAATATTTATGGGGAAAATTTTTATAAGTAAACAGTTATCAATAGCAGCATTTATGTTGCTTACGATAAATCTTTTTGGGCAAGATCCTGAGTTTACTCAATTTTATGCAAATCCACTGTATTTAAACCCTGCATTTGCTGGATCAGCAAACTGTCCTAGGATTTCATTAAATTACCGTAACCAATGGCCAGGTATAAGTGGCTCATTTATTACATCTAGTGCCTCTTATGATCAACATATAGATAATTTATCTGGAGGTATAGGGCTTATTGTGTTAAATGATAGAGCAGGAGAGGGAACTTTGAATACAACAACTGTAAGTGGAATGTACTCTTATCAACTTCCTGTTACTAGAAGATTTTCTATAAAAGCAGGATTACAAGCAACTTGGGCTCAAAAATCTGTTGATTGGAGTAAATTAACTTTCGGTGACATGATTGATGCAAGAAGAGGGTTTGTTTATAATACAAATGAAGTAAAACGAGATGCTCCTGCCAGTTATGTTGATTTTTCTGCTGGAATATTAGGTTATAGTGATAAATACTTTGTTGGAATTGCTGTTCATCATTTAACTGAACCAAACGAATCTGTAATAAAAGGAGAAAGCCCACTTCCAAGAAAATATACATTTCATGCTGGGGCAGTGATTCCATTTGAAGGAAAAGGTGATGTAGCTACCATCTCGCCAAACATATTAGTGAGAATACAGCAAGATTTTAGACAAATCAACTTTGGTATGTACTATTCTAAAGGACCAATTATTGGAGGTTTATGGTACAGAAACTCAGATGCTTTTATTACCTTAATTGGTATCCAAGCAGGAATATTAAAATTTGGATATAGTTATGATATTACTATTTCAGACCTTACCAACAAAACAGCTGGCTCTCATGAACTATCTTTAGGATTACAATTTGATTGTAAACCAAAAAAGAGAAAATTTAGAACAATAAGTTGTCCTTCTTTTTAGTTTATTATATATTTGCATAAATTAAATACTTTTAATTATGAAACTTAGACAATTAAATTACTTAATATTTATATTTTCGGTGTCCTCTATTTTGTTTTTTACATCTTGTAAAAGAGAACAATCAGGTGCCACAGGATGGGAATACAACAATTCTAAAAATGGTGGTTTTCAAAAAGTACCTTATTTAGAACAAGAAACTGGACCTGGATTAGTTTTAATCGAAGGTGGTAGATTTACAATGGGTAGAGTTGAACAAGAAGTAAATTACGATTGGAATAATATTCCAAGAACTGTTACTGTTTCTTCGTTCTATATGGACGAGGTTGAAGTAACCAATTTTTTCTATTTAGAATATTTATATTGGTTAGAAAGAGTTTTCAGTGCAGATTACCCAGAAGTTCATCATAAAGCTTTGCCTGACACGCTAGTATGGAGAAGTAAATTAGCTTATATGGATCCTTACGTGGATTTTTATTTAAGACACCCCGCTTACCGAGACTATCCTGTAGTTGGAGTAAATTGGTTACAAGCAAATGATTTTTGTTCATGGAGAACCGATCGTGTTAATGAGTTAATTTTGATTAGAGAAGGATTATTTGAGCATTATCCTAATCAAATTAATGAAGATAACTTCAATACTAAAGCATATATGGCTGGTCAATACGAAAGTGGAAAACGTGTTGATGGTATCCCCGATTTAAATCCAAATATGGAATACAGAAATGTTAGAATGGAAGATGGAATTTTATTACCTGAATATCGTTTACCAACAGAGGCAGAATGGGAATATGCTGCTTATGCTTTAATTGGAAATACTATTGACGAATTAATTCCTGATAGAAAATTATACCCATGGAATGGTCATGCAGTTAGAAATTCTAATGATAATTACATCGGTCAAATCTTAGCTAACTTTAAACGTGGTCAAGGAGATAACATGGGTGTTGCGGGTAAATTAAATGATAACGCAGATGTGACTGCTCCTGTATATGCTTACTGGCCAAATGATTATGGCTTATACAATATGGCAGGAAACGTATCCGAATGGGTTATGGATGTTTTTAGACCATTATCTATGGAAGATAATGATGATTTTAGACCATTTAGAGGGAATGTTTATCAAACTAAACTTTTAGATGAAGATGGTGCTATTGCAGAAAAAGATAGTTTAGGTAGAATAATTTACAGAAACGTTGATCCACAATTGGACAACTTACAAGCAAGAAGGAACTATAGAAAAGCTGATAATATTAATTATGCTGATGGTGATTGGGAATCTAATATTAATTGGACAAGTGGTGTAGACAACCCTGACTTTGCTAAAGAGGATAACAAATTACAAATGTATGATTTTGGTGAAACAACACGAGTAAGTGATAAAGCTAGAGTTTACAAAGGAGCATCATGGAAAGATAGAGCTTATTGGGCTGTGCCTGGAACTAGAAGACACTTGGTGGAAGACCAATCTACTTCTTTTATTGGATTTAGATGTGCTATGACAAGAGTTGGTAGTCCAGTAGGTTTAGGATATTAACATTAAAATACTAATTACTTAAAAAACCCTTTTGAAAATTTCAAAAGGGTTTTTTTATTTTTGAACCATGATGAACGTAGAAGATTTATATAAAATATATCAAGAACATCCTATTATTAGTACTGATACCCGAAAAATATTAGACGGATGTTTATTTTTCGCATTAAAAGGCGAAAATTTTGATGCCAATGAATTTGCCGAAACAGCAATTAATAAAGGTGCTAGTTTCTCAATAATTGACGACAAAAAATATTGTTCATCTGATAAGTGTATCCTTGTTGATAATGTTTTAGAAACACTCCAACAATTAGCTAACTACCACAGAAAACAATTAAACATCCCTATTATTGGAATAACAGGTTCAAACGGTAAAACAACTACTAAAGAGTTAATTTATGCTGTCCTATCACAAAAATATAAAACTATCGCAACACAAGGGAACTTAAATAATCATATTGGAGTACCTTTAACCATACTTTCCATTCCAAAAAATTGCGAAATAGCAATAATAGAAATGGGGGCTAATCACATTGGAGAAATTGAGCAACTTTGCAAAATAGCAGCCCCAAATTTTGGTATAATTACCAATATTGGAACTGCACATATTGAAGGTTTTGGCAGTAGAGAAGGTGTAATTAAATCAAAAAGTGAACTTTATCATTTCATAAAAGAAACAAAAGGAACTATTTTTTTAAATGATAATGATGAGTTATTGGTTTCTTTAGCTAAAGAAATAAGTTCTATAAAATACTCCAAAGACGAAATAAATAATATCGATTCAAATCCTTTTCTTTCATTTTTTTGGGCAGCTTTGAAAATCAAAACCCGACTATACGGAGAATACAACATACCTAATATTTTAGCCGCTATTAAAATTGGAGAATATTTTAATGTTGAGAAATTTGCTATCAAAACTGCATTAGAAAATTATGTATCAACCAATAATCGTTCTCAAATAGTAAAATTAACCAACCATACTTTATATTTAGATGCATATAATGCGAACCCAACCAGTATGAACGCTGCTATTGATGCTTTCTCCACATTAAACGCACCAAATAAGTTTTTAATACTTGGTGACATGTTAGAATTAGGGCATGTCAGCCAAAAAGAGCACCAAAATATTGTTGATAAAATTCATCACTTAAACTTGAATGCTTTATTGGTCGGGAATGAATTTCAATCCATAAAAAACAAGTATCATTTTACCTCTGTAAAAAATACAGATGAAGCTATTTTTTGGCTAGAAAAGCAACCCAACACTATCAACTCTATATTAATAAAAGGTTCGAGAGGTATACGATTAGAGAAAGTAAGTGAATACATACAAAAAAAGGAGGCTTGAACCTCCTTTTTTATATAAATATCATACCTGAATTATCTCAACACAGCTCTTGAAATAACAATTTTTTGAACTTCGGTAGTGCCTTCATAAATCTGAGTAATTTTTGCGTCTCTCATCATTCTTTCTACATGATATTCTTTTACGAAACCATAACCTCCGTGAACTTGAACAGCTTCTGTAGTAACCCACATGGCAGTTTTTGAAGCAAAAACTTTAGCCATTGCCCCTTCTTTATCAAAATTTTGTTTTTGATCTTTTAACCATGCTGCTTTTAAACACAACAAACGTGAGGCTTCAATTTCTGTTGCCATATCTGCCAATTTAAACGCAATGGCTTGATGATTACAAATAGGTGTTCCAAAAGCTTCTCTTTCTTTAGAGTAAGCCAAAGCTAACTCATAAGCTCCAGAAGCGATACCTAATGCTTGCGAAGCGATACCTATTCTTCCTCCAGAAAGCACACTCATGGCAAACTTAAACCCAAAACCATCTTCGCCTATTCTGTTTGCTTTTGGAACTTTAACATCGTTAAACATTAAAGTATGTGTATCTGATGCCCTAATACCCATTTTATTTTCTTTAGCTCCAACAATGAAACCTTCCATACCTTTTTCAACAATCAAAGCATTAATTCCTTTATGTCCTAATTCAGGATTGGTTTGAGCAATTACTATACAAAAAGAAGAAGAACCACCATTGGTTATCCAATTTTTAGTCCCATTCAATAAATAATAATCACCTTTATCAATTGCTGTCGTTCTTTGCATCGTTGCGTCCGACCCAGCCTCTGGTTCTGATAAACAAAATGCACCAATTTTTTCTCCTTTAGCACAAGGAACTAAATACTTTTGTTTTTGTTCTTCTGTTCCATATTTTTCAACTCCCCAACAAAACAAAGAATTGTTTACAGACATTACAACAGAACAGGAAGCATCTACTTTACTAATTTCTTCCATCGCCAAAACATAAGAAATAGTATCCATTCCACCACCACCATATTTTGGATCAACCATCATTCCTAAAAACCCCAACTCACCAAGTTGCTTTATTTCTTCAGTTGGAAATTTTTGTTTCTCATCTCTTTCGATTACTCCTGGTTTTAACACATTTTGAGCAAAATCTCTTGCAGCATCTCTAACCGCAATATGTTCTTCTGTAAATTCTATATTCATCTGTTTAATTTTAATATTTTTGACACTGATAGTTTATCGGGAGCACAAATTTAATTCTTTAAATCAAAAATTCAAATTTTATGGAAACTTATCGTGTTATAGGAATTATGTCAGGAACATCTCTTGATGGGATTGATATTGCGTTGTGTGATTTTGTAAAAAATGACTCAGGTAAATGGAATTTTGAACTAATAAAAACCAAAACTTTATCTTATAATAATAGTCTTAAGACTAAATTAACAAATGCTTTAAACTTATCAGGAGTTGATTTAATGTTGTTAAATAATGAAATAGGCAATTTGATAGGACAATCTATTAATCAATTTATCCATGAATTTAATTTGGATAAAAAAACCATTGATTTTATTTCATCACATGGCCATACCGTTTTCCATCAACCGGATAAAAATTTAACCACACAAATTGGAAATGGTGCAAATATTTCATCCATTACAAAAATTCCTGTTGTTTGCGATTTCAGAAGTGTAGATGTTTCATTAAATGGAAACGGAGCACCATTGGTTCCAATTGGTGATAAAATGTTGTTTCCACAATACGATTATTGTATTAATTTAGGTGGAATTGCAAATATTTCCTACCAAGAAAACAATCAAACCCTTGCTTTTGATATTTGCCCAGTAAATATAGTGTTGAATAAATTAGTAAGTGAGTTCGATTTGAATTTTGATGATAGCGGGCAACTTGCAAAAAAAGGTAAAATCAACGCTATATTATTAAACGAACTAAACGAATTAGCTTATTATAAATTAGCTCCACCTAAATCTTTAGGAATTGAATGGATTAATCAAGAGCTATTTCCCATCATAAATAAATACAATATCGAGGTATTAGATAAACTTCGAACATTTGTTGAACACATTGCATTTCAAATTTCTAAAGTTATTACTGAAACAGATAAAAAAATCCTTTTTACTGGAGGTGGAGTTTATAACAAATTTCTAATGGATAGAATTTCTAATCTTACAACTGCTGAAATTATCATTCCATCAAAAGAAATTATTGAATTTAAAGAAGCTTTAATTTTTGCATTTTTAGGCGTTTTACGTTATCGAAACGAAACCAACTGTCTATCTTCTGTAACAGGTGCAAAATCAGATAATATTGGCGGATGTATTTATTCCGTCAGTTAACGTGTTGATTTTTTTTATATTGGTAAAGTTTATTTATATTTGAACCAATAAAAAAATAAACATGTTTATAAGGTTAGGAGTTTAGAAGGTTATATAATAGTCTCTAAACTTTAAACTTATAAACTCTAAACTATATAAATGACTCAAGAAAAAGAAGCGTGGGGTTCAAGAGTTGGACTCATTTTGGCAATGGCGGGTAATGCTGTCGGATTAGGTAATTTTTTAAGATTTCCTGTACAAGCAATTAACAATGGTGGTGGTGCATTTATGATACCTTACTTAGTTTGTTTTATTTTAATGGGGCTTCCTTTACTATTTGTAGAATGGTCTAGTGGTCGGTTTGGTGGTCAATTTGGACATCATAGCACTCCTTTTATCTTAGATACTATGGATAAAAGGAAATTTTGGAAGTATATTGGTGTTTTTGGAATATTTACAAATGTTGCAGTCGCTGCTTATTATTGTTATTTAGAATCTTGGACTCTATCTTGGGTGTGGCACTCAGTTTCAGGAACATTTGAAGGACAAACACAAGAACAGGTAGCTTCCTTTTTTGGTAATTATGTATCATTAACAACTATAGAGCCTATTATTTTTTGGATAGTTTGTTTAGCATTAAACACTTGGATTTTATCAAAAGGGCTTAGTGGTGGGGTAGAAAAAGTAGCAAAAATAGGCATGCCTTTATTAATTTTATTTGGAGCATTTTTAGCCTACAAGGCTATTACGCTACAAGCAGGCGAACAAGGTGCAATTAATGATGGAACCATGGGTTTAAATTTTTTATGGACACCTGATTTCTCTTCCATATGGTCAGCAAAAGTATGGTTAGCCGCAGCTGGACAAATATTTTTTACATTATCTTTAGGTATGGGTTCCATACATTGCTACGCTTCCTATATCAAGAAAAAAGACGATATAGCACTCAATGCCATGAGTGCAGGATGGATGAATGAGTTTGTAGAAATAGTATTAGGCTCAGCAATTCTTATTCCAATAGCCGTAGGTTATTTAGGTGTAGATAAAGTAATGGAAATGACAAAAAATGGTGGTTTGGGATTAGGGTTTCAAACCCTACCATACTTGTTTCAGCAATGGGGTGGGTTTTTAGCTATAGCTGCAGGTGTAGCTTGGTTTGGCTTGTTATTTTTTGCTGGTATTACCTCATCTTTGGCAATGGGAACACCAGTAATGGGTTTTTTACAAGACGAATTTGGTTGGAAAAGAGGAAACTCAGCATTAGCCTTTGGTTTAATTGTTTTCTTATTGGGATTGCCTACCGTGTTGTTTTTTAACTATGGTGTTTTTGATGAATATGATTATTGGGCAGGAACAGTCTCTTTGGTTGTTTTTGCTTTATTTGAAATCATTTTATTTTCATGGATTTTTGGCATGAACAAAGGCTGGAAAGAGATTACAGATGGAGCGGATATTAAAGTGCCTACCATTTTTAAATTTATTATTAAATACATTGCACCTGCATTTTTGTTAGCCGTTTTCGTGGGAAGTTTACCTGGTATTTGGGCTCAACTTACCAATGTTTCGTTATATAAAGAAATAGCTGAAGCTACAGATGCATCGGTTATAGCACACCTTAAAACAAAAATGCTTTACGTAAACATTTCGCGCATTGGTTTACTTTTACTTTGGTGTGCAATTGCATTTTTGGTATTTATAGCATATAAAAAACGAATTAAAGAAGGGCGATTTACCTCGTAAATTATTTTAATTAAAAATTCATACATGAATACATCTGCATTAATAATGATGATTGCAACACAGGTAATCGTAACTTTTGTAACCGTATATTTCTTTGTTAGAGTTTTAAAAACTCCTCCAAAACCAGAGCCTGATTCTTATGAAGATAATGACGATGAAGTTAGGTAAAATAAGTAGTCATTAGTAGTTAGAAAGATGGATATCAAAGATTACTTTGCTTTTACCAAAGGTGAAAAAAGAGGTGTCGTTGTTCTTTTATCAATTATCGTATTAATTACAGTTGGAATTCAATTTATCAAATTCTTTCGAATTACAGAATTTACCGATTTCTCAAAATTTGATGCCGAAATTTCTGTATTTGAAAAAGAAAGAAATAAACAATTAAAAGAAGATAGTTTATCAAAACTCACCAAAAATAATTTTATTCTTCCAACCGAACTATTTGAATTTAACCCTAACGAAATTGAGGATTCTAGTTGGTTAAAACTTGGCTTTGCTGCGTGGCAAATTAAAACCATTAACAACTACAAAACCAAAGGTGGTGAATTCAGAATAAAATCTGATGTGGGTAAGATTTATGGGGTTTCAGATACTTTATATCAACTCCTCTATCCTTATATTTTGTTGCCAGAAGTTAAAGAAAATAAATTTGATAATACTTTTAAAAAAGAAGCTACTAAAATAACCTACTTTAATTTTGACCCAAATTCCATTTCAAAAGAACAGTGGGAACAACTAGGGTTTAAGGAATGGCAAATAAAAATTATTTTTAACTATAAAGAAAAAGGTGGCAAATGGAAAACAAAAGCTGATGTGAAGAAAATTTATGGTTTGGCTGAAACCGATTACTACAAATTAGAACCATTTATTTTATTACCCAATGAAATTTCAAAATCGGAAACATCTGCAACTAAAAAAGATTATACTAAAAAAGTTAATATCAATACTGCTAATGCAAAAGAGCTAACTAATTTAAAAGGAATTAATTCTGAAAAATATGCTGAAATAATAGTAAAATATCGAGTCGAATTAGGTGGATTTGTAAAAAAAGAACAATTAAAAGAAGTTTGGAATTTAAAAATAGAAACCTATAATGAATTTGTAAATCAACTTGAATTAGGGGTTGTTTTACCTCAGCAACTAAATTTAAATAAAGCAACAGCAGAAGAATTAAAAGTACATCCATATATAGATTGGAACATTGCAAAAGCAATTATTGCCTACAAAAAAAGTCATGGGAATTTTAAAAATGTTGAAGACATTAAACAAATTCACTTGATAACTGACGAAATATATAGTAAAATTGCACCCTATTTAACAGTTAAGTAATATGATAAGTAATAAGCTAAAAGCAG
Organism: uncultured Vicingus sp.; assembly: GCA_964371285.1. Classification (GTDB taxonomy): domain Bacteria; phylum Bacteroidota; class Bacteroidia; order Flavobacteriales_E; family Vicingaceae; genus Vicingus. The sequence continues at coordinate 18,032 of CAYJMI010000049.1, forward strand.
TAATCCGAGATGTGCACGATTTTCCAAAACCCGGAATAATATTTAAAGACATCACCCCTATTCTATTGGACGCTAAACTTACCAAAGAAGTAGTTTCTGCTTTAGCAAAAGATACTGAGCATTTGAACTTAAACGCTATTGTTGGTATCGAAAGCAGAGGGTTTTGGTTTGGTATTATGTTGGCAAACGAATTAAGCATTCCTTTTATTCCTATCCGTAAAAAAGGAAAATTACCATACAAAACATTATCCTATAAATACGATTTAGAATATGGTTCAGCCGAAGTTGAAGTGCATGAAGATGCTATTCAAAAAAACTGGAACGTGTTGGTTCATGACGATTTATTAGCAACTGGTGGGACTGCAAAAGCTGCTGCAGAATTAATCTTAATGCAAGGTGGGAATGTTGCAGGATTTAGCTTTGTTGTTGAATTGGACTTCCTTGATGGAAGGGATACGCTCTTGAAATACTCGAAAAATATAATTAGTTTAACGAACTTTTAAAAAATTACAGATGGATTTTAAATATACCGAAAATCAGTTGATGATTGCTGATATGATTAAAGAGTTTGGCGACAAAAACATTCGCCCAAAAATGATGGAATGGGACAATGCTCAAACTTTTCCTGTTGAAGTATTTAAAAAATTAGGTGAACTAGGTTTAATGGGTGCCGTTGTGCCACAAGAATACGGTGGTTCAGGCATGAGTTACAATGAATATGTAACTGTGGTTTCAGAAATAGCAAAAATTTGTGGCTCTATTGGACTTTCTGTTGCAGCACATAATTCTTTATGCACCAACCATATTTTAATGTTTGGTAACGAAGAACAAAAAAAGAAATGGTTACCAAAACTGGCTACAGCTGAATGGATTGGTGCGTGGGGATTAACCGAACATAATACAGGTTCTGATGCCGGAGGAATGAACACCACTGCAAAAAAAGACGGCGATTACTGGATTTTAAATGGTGCGAAAAACTTTATCACCCATGCCATTTCCGGAAATGTAGCCGTTGTAATTGCAAGAACAGGCGAAAAAGGAACTTCAAGAAACATGACTGCTTTTGTTATCGAAAAAGGGACTCCCGGATTTTCATCAGGAAAAAAAGAGGATAAATTGGGCATGAGAGCTTCTGAAACTGCTGAACTAATTTTTTCCAATTGCAAAATACATCAAGATAATGTTTTGGGTAATGTTGGAGAAGGTTTTATTCAAGCCATGAAAATATTGGATGGCGGTAGAATTTCAATAGCTTCTTTAGCCTTAGGAATTGCAAAAGGAGCTTACGAAGCATCTGTTAAATACTCAAAAGAAAGAGAACAATTTGGAAAATCGATAAGCGAATTTCAAGCCATTGCTTTTAAATTAGCCGATATGGCTACTGATATTGAAGCTGCCGAACTCCTTATTTTTGAAGCCGCCGATTTAAAAGACCGACATAAAGAAGTAACTAAAGTTTCAGCAATGGCAAAATATTATGCTTCTGAAGTTTCAGTTAGAGTTTCAACCGATGCCGTTCAAATATTTGGAGGTTATGGTTACACCAAAGATTTTCCAGTAGAAAAATATTATAGAGACTCTAAACTATGTACCATAGGCGAAGGAACCTCAGAAATACAAAAATTAGTGATTTCAAGAGAAATTTTAAAATAATTTACTAGTTATTAAAATAAATTAATAAATTTGCAACCCTTAAAAATATTTAATTAAATACAAACACAATGATAATTGTTCCAATAAAAGACGGAGAAAACATAGAAAGAGCTTTAAAAAAATACAAGAAAAAGTTTGAAAAAACTGGTGTTGTTAAAGAACTTAGAATTAGAAAACAATTCGATAAGCCATCTGTAGTAAACAGAGCTGAAATGATTAAAGCGATTTATGTTGAGAAGCTAAGAAAAGCTGAACAATAACAATTGTCCTTAAATAAAACTATATAAAGTAGTTTACTCAATAACTTTTTTATTAAAATTACGTTATTAAGTAAACTATTTTTTTATGGATAACATCGAACCTTTTATTTCTTACCTCCGACATCAAAAAAGGTATTCCATATACACCGTTGTTGCCTATCAAAAAGATTTATCACAGCTTTTCGAGTTCACAACAACTACTTATCAAATTTCTTCTGCTAAAGAAATATCATCTACCATTATTCGTTCTTGGCTGGTGTATTTAAAAGAAACCAATCATACCAACAGAACTATTATCAGAAAAATTTCTAGTGCTAAAACTTTTTTTAAATACTTAAAAAAAAATGGACTGTTAACAGGCAACCCATTCATTAAAATAATAACACCAAAAACAAGTAAACCACTTCCTGTGTTTTTAAAGCAAGAAGAAATGGTTGATTTATTTAATCATGATTTATTTAATGATGATTTTGTTGGACTTAGAGATCAATTGATTTTGGAAATATTTTATTCAACAGGAATGAGGTTATCAGAATTAACATCATTAAAAATCAACTCCATAGATTTAAACTCCAATCAAATGAAGGTACTAGGAAAAAGAAATAAAGAAAGAATTATTCCTATAACACTTCCATTAAAAAATAAAATTGAAGCCTATTTAAAAATTAGAAACGAAAACTTTAATGATAACGAATTTTTATTTTTAACTGAAAAAGGAAAAAAAATATATACAAAACTTGTGTACAGATTGGTAATTTCGTACCTTAGCAGAGTAACAAGTAAAGATAAAAAAAGCCCACATATTTTAAGACATACTTTTGCAACACACATGTTAAACAATGGTGCAGATTTAAACACAATAAAAGAAATACTTGGACACAGTAATTTATCCGCAACACAAGTTTACACACACAATACTATAGAAAAATTAAAAAACACACATAAATTAGCTCATCCAAAAGCTTAAAAAAGGAGGAAATTATGAAAGTAAATTTGAAAATTAGTTCAGTACATTTTGATGCTGACAAAAAACTCTTGGAATTTGTACAAGAACGAGTAGATAAACTTGGAAGTTACTATGATAAAATCATAGATGGTGATGTGATTCTTAAAATTGACAACAATAATACAGGTGAAAATAAAATTGCAGAAATAAAATTGTCAGTTCCTGGAAACGATATTTTCGCAAAAAAACAATGTAAATCATTCGAAGAAGCCACAGATAGTGCCGTTGAAGCATTAAGAAGACAATTAAAAAAACACAAAGAAAAGCTAAATAATGCCTAGTTAAAAAAATTTGATATTAATATTTGATTAATATAAAATAATTTCTACATTTGCAGACCTTTTTAAAAAGAGGTCTGCATTTTTTTTGTAGAAGTGAAAAAGCCAGTATAGCTCAGTTGGTAGAGCAGCTGATTTGTAATCAGCCGGTCGGAGGTTCGAGTCCCTCTACTGGCTCAAGTTCTTTAAAAGAGTGAATAATAGTTGGGGAAATACTCAAGCGGTCAACGAGGGCAGACTGTAAATCTGCTGGCCACGCCTTCGTAGGTTCGAATCCTGCTTTCCCCACGAGATTAAAAAAATTAGCGGGAGTAGCTCAGCTGGCTAGAGCATCAGCCTTCCAAGCTGAGGGTCGCGGGTTCGAATCCCGTTTCCCGCTCTTTTTTTTAGTATGTCGGTTAAAGCCGACGTAGCTCAGTGGTAGAGCACTTCCTTGGTAAGGAAGAGGTCACGGGTTCAAGTCCCGTCGTTGGCTCTATTACAATTGTGAAAATGTAAATAAAAAGTTAATATAAATAGTAAATAAAATAAATAAACCGAAAATCATGGCTAAAGCAAATTATGATCGTTCCAAACCACACTTAAACATAGGAACAATTGGTCACGTTGACCACGGAAAAACTACTTTAACTGCTGCTATCACAACGGTATTAGCAAAAAAAGGATTTTGTGAATTAAGAGATTTTGCGTCAATTGACAACGCACCTGAAGAAAAAGAAAGAGGTATTACCATTAATACTTCACACGTTGAATATTCAACAGCCAATAGACATTACGCTCACGTTGACTGTCCAGGTCACGCCGATTACGTTAAAAACATGGTAACAGGTGCTGCTCAAATGGACGGTGCTATTTTAGTTGTTGCTGCAACAGATGGTCCAATGCCACAAACTAGAGAACACATCCTTTTAGGTCGTCAAGTAGGTATTCCTAGAATGGTTGTATTCATGAATAAAGTGGATATGGTTGATGACCCAGAATTATTAGAATTGGTTGAAATGGAAATTAGAGAGCTTTTAAGCTTCTACGAATATGATGGAGATAATGCTCCTGTAATCGCTGGATCAGCTTTAGGTGCTTTAAATGGTGAAGAAAAATGGGTGAAAACAGTTGAAGAATTGATGGAAGCTGTTGATACTTATATTTTGATGCCTCCTAGAGATATTGATAAACCTTTCTTGATGCCAGTTGAAGATGTATTCTCTATTACAGGTAGAGGAACTGTTGCTACAGGTAGAATCGAAACTGGTGTAATCAACTCTGGTGAAACAGTTGATATCTTAGGTATGGGTGCTGAAAAGTTACAGTCTACTGTAACTGGTGTTGAAATGTTTAGAAAAATATTAGACAGAGGTGAAGCTGGTGATAACGTAGGTCTTTTATTAAGAGGAATTGAAAAAGATAATATTAGAAGAGGAATGGTAATTGCTAAACCAGGTTCAATCACTCCTCATTCTGAATTTACTGCTGAAATCTATGTGTTGAAAAAAGAAGAAGGTGGACGTCACACTCCATTTCACAACAAATACAGACCTCAATTTTATATCAGAACAACTGATGTTACTGGAGAAATATTTTTAGAAGCTGGAAGAGAAATGGTTTTACCAGGCGATAACGTTTCAATTACAGTTAAATTAATTGTTCCAGTTGCAATAAACAAAGGTTTAAGATTTGCGATTAGAGAAGGTGGAAGAACTGTGGGTGCAGGTCAGGTAACTGAAATTATAAAATAGTTATACTATTAAATGCAAGTTAAGGTGTCCCTTTGGTGGGACACCTTTCTTGTCTTTATAAATTTTACGGGTGTAGCTCAATTGGTAGAGTAGTGGTCTCCAAAACCATTGGTTGGGAGTTCGAGTCTCTCCACCCGTGCTAAAGGATTAAACGAGTAGGAGAAAGATGCTTGATGGGGGGAGTTCGTCCCGATAGCTATCGAGGACTCCACCCGTGCAAGAAAAAAAAGAAATTAAGTTATATGGCAAAAATAGGAACATATATTAAGGAGTCAACCGACGAATTACTAAACAAAGTATCATGGCCAACATGGCCTGAATTACAAAGTAGTGCTGTAATAGTATTAGTTGCTTCTGTAATTTTTGCAATAATTATCTATCTAATGGATACGTCTTTTAGTAATTTAATGAAATTCATTTACGGGTTATTTTAAAAAATTATGGCAGAGAATAGTAAAAAGTGGTATGTAGTTAGAGCCATTAGTGGAAAAGAAAATAAGATAAAAAAGTATATAGAAGATGAGATTGTTAGAAATAAACTAACCGATTATGTATCTCAAATTTTAATACCTACTGAAAAAGTTTATCAAATACGAAACGGAAAAAAAATTAATAAAGAAAGAAGTTTTTTTCCAGGATATATTTTAATTGAAGCAGATTTAATTGGTGAAGTTCCTCACGTAATTAGAAATGTAAATGGGGTGATAGGATTTTTAGGTGCAGAAAAAAAAGGAGATCCTCTTCCATTAAGATTATCTGAAGTAAATAGAATTTTAGGTAAAGTGGATGAGTTAGCAGAAAGTACAGAGGAAATGACCATTCCTTTTGTAATTGGTGAAAATGTTAAAGTTGTAGATGGTCCTTTCAATGGTTTCTCTGGAACTATTGAAAAATTAAACGAGGAAAAACGTAAGTTAGAGGTAATGGTAAAAATCTTTGGTAGAAAACAACCACTAGAACTTAGTTTTTTACAAGTAGAAAAAGAAAATTAAAAAAGTGTAATTAATCGTACAAATCTCATCACATATATAATGCTTCCAAGTGAGACGAGTACAAACTAAATAGTAAATAAAATGGCTAAAGAAATAAGTGGATTAATTAAATTACAAATTAAAGGAGGAGCTGCAAATCCATCTCCACCAGTAGGCCCTGCTTTAGGTTCGAAAGGTGTGAACATTATGGAATTTTGTAAGCAATTTAATGGTAGAACACAAGATAAAGCTGGAAAAATATTGCCAGTTGCTATTACTGTATATGCCGATAAATCATTTGATTTTGTAATCAAAACTCCTCCAGCTGCAATTCAATTAATGGAAGCTGCTAAAATCAAAAAAGGTTCTGCTGAACCTAATAGAATAAAAGTAGCATCTGTTTCGTGGGATCAAATTAAAACAATTGCTGAAGACAAAATGTCGGATTTGAATTGTTTTAAAATTGATGCTGCAATGAAAATGGTAGCAGGAACAGCAAGAAGTATGGGAATTACCATTAGAGGTGCTTTTCCAGCTTAATTACTTAATTAAGGTAAATAATTGTTAAAACAATGGCGAAGTTAACAAAAAACATGAAAGAAGCTTTATCAAAATTTGATACTTCAAAAGAGTACAATTTGGGTGAAGCAGCAAAAATTGTTAAGGACGTTACGTATACAAAATTCGACTCTTCTGTTGATATAGCTGTAAAACTTGGAGTTGATCCAAGAAAAGCTAATCAAATGGTAAGAGGAACGGTTGCACTTCCTAATGGAGTTGGTAAAGATGTTCGCGTATTAGTATTATGTACTCCTGACAAAGAAGCTGAAGCTAAAGAAGCTGGTGCAGACCATGTTGGTTTAGACGAATTTATTGAAAAAATAAAAGGCGGATGGACTGATATTGATGTAATTATTACAATGCCAAGTGTTATGGGTAAAGTTGGTGCTCTAGGAAAGGTTTTAGGACCAAGAGGATTAATGCCTAACCCAAAATCTGGTACGGTAACCATGGAAATTGGCAAGGCTGTTACAGAAGTAAAAGCAGGAAAGATTGATTTTAAAGTTGATAAGTATGGTATAGTTCATACAACAGTTGGTAGAGCTTCATTTGAAGTTGACAAACTTGTTGAAAACGCTAACGAACTTATTCAAACAATCATGAAACTGAAACCTTCTGCAGCAAAAGGAACTTATGTTAAAAGTGTAACACTTTCTAGCACAATGAGTCCTGGAGTTAAAGTTGAACCTAAATCATTAACGGTTTAATAAGTTTATAACTTAGTAAAATAAGAACTATGAC
>CAYJMI010000050.1:0-24493 GCA_964371285.1 uncultured Vicingus sp.
AACTGATTTTGTAGATAATAAAAAGGTTTTGGAAATTCCTTTTATTCGCTAATTATCAATTTTTGAGTGGTCAACTGGTCGTTCATAAGTAGCTCAATAAAATAAACACCATTACTCAGTTTATTTTTACTTAAATCGATTTGGAAAACATTTTTTCCAACATTAGCAACAAAATCGTTGTACATCACGAATCTGCCATTAATATCTTTAATTGAATAAACTAATTTTCCTGCGTTTTTAGAGTTAAAAACAACTTGTACAAACTCTTTGGTTGGATTTGGGAAAACTGAAACTTCGTTAATAATACTCAATTCATTTATACCTACAAATGAATTAGCCTGATACTCGATACTAGAAACAACACCTAAAGTAGTAACTATTTTTAAAATAGGAGTACTACCTCCTTTAGCTAACCACTTGTATTCAATTTCTTCTGGTCTAGGAAAATTTGATCCAAGACCTAAAGTATCTAAATAAAGCGTATCTACTTTAGTTAAAATCGATTTTACTTTTAAAACATCATATGTTCCAACTGGTGTAATTAAGGTGCCCCAACCCTCTACTGTTGAGTTTCGTTCCATAGATTGACCATAAGTTGCTATTGATGGTATAGTAACCAAAAATTTTGAGTTTGAGATGTGATTATCAGAATAATTCATTGGGAACTCATACTCTACATCAATTGGGTTGTTTCGTGTTGAAGATGGAAACCCACTAATTTTGGCTCCAAAACCTACATTTTCATATTTGGTGGAGGAGTTTTTCTTGAAATTAAACACATCGGTTATACTAATAGGAATTGGTAATGTTGGAGGCATCACTAAATTAGGTCCACGTAAGGCATAATTAGCTTTATAAGTTGGATATAATATACTGTTGTTAAAATAAAATTGATACGCAAAAGGAGTTGATGTTACCGAAAAGAAAGTGTCAATTCGTTCTGTGCTAGAAATTAATGTTGAATAATCCCAAGTATAATTTGCTCCAGTTAAAGTTGGATCTAGTCCTTGAATATTATTGGTAGTGTTGTACCTAATAGTGTCATTAACAACTGGCATGTCAGCCGTACTGATAGTAATTGGGGTTTGGGCATGAAGTAATAACGAAGCAAATGTAAATGCAAGAAATAAATTAAATTTTTTCATTTTTTCATAATTTTAAAATCAAATGTACAATATTTTTTGGGAGGTGTTCAAAAAATTCATGTTGTGTTAAATTTTAAATGAAAAAGTGCAAGATGAATTAAAAAAAGTAGTTTCTTAAAAATTTATTATAAACTACCTCTATTTTAACCCATCAATAGTAACATTAATCTTACCGTTGATGTTAAGAAAAGCAATAATAGCTTTGTTGGTTAATTGAATTTTTTGGAACGTTAAATCCCCTATCTCTCCATTTATAAAAACTCCAGGTACTGGCGAATAGTTTTTGGTGTAGTTTAACATGGTTTGTTTTCCTTCTTCTAAATTGGAGCTAATAGAATAACGACAAGTTTCTCGAATTTTTTTTAAGACTAAGCCAGATGCAAGCCAATTGGCAGAACGTATTAATTTATTTTTAGTGTCTAAAACATAATCCAATTGATCGAAATAAATTTCTTTGGTAGTTTCGTTATATTGCGGAAATCCTGACAAATATACTGTTCCGTTTACGCTACCTGATAAATCTAAAGCAATTACCAATTTTCCATCTTTATGCCATATCTCCAGATTTTTAATGGTTACTTTTTTCTTTCCTTCTCCAAATTCTTGCCCTTGAAAATTTTTTGTCATAACTTTTGTAGCATCTTGATAAGTAGAAACTGCTACAATGTTTGCATTGATATTATCGGGCATTTTTGAAACTGGTTTCAAAACCATTTTGGTTCTATCAAATTTACTTTCTGGTTGTTGTCCTATCAATGTCTCAAAATAACATTTCAACCCCATTTCCAAATTTATGCTGTTATTTTTTAAAAGTGCATTTGTAGTGTACAATTCAATAGGAACTATTCGCAGCCATGTTTCATATTCAAAACTCATTTCTGTTGGCGTACAAATTTTATCTAACGCATCTAGCACATTGGGCTTAAAATCTAACGATTTTTTTATTGCTTCATCAATACTCTTCTCAATATCCGATTTAAAAATTCGAATAGCTGGATTTATTAAATAAGTAATGGCAATGCTTTTTCCTGCAATAGTTATACTGGGACTATCATTCCAATCTAATGATTTTAATTTGGTGTTTGTGTTTAATTGCCAATTGGATAACCCAACATTACTAACTAAATTTACTTTGCCGTTTAAATTAATTTCACGGGTATCGTACATCGAGATTCCAAATTTATTAATACCATACCTATAGTTTATAGTCGCCTTTAGAGGTAAAATGGTTTTTATTTTCCCTTCCTGAGTATTCTCTAAAACAATAGGAGCTAATTTCCAAATCTTAACAGTAAAATTATCGTCTTCAATATTGTTATCTTCATAAATTAATCCGTTTAGCGATTTATTCAATTGATTTTCAATATCTTTCAATTTTATATTGATGGGTAAACTAACAAATGACGGTGTATTTTCATAAACCAATGGTAAAGCATCATCTGGTTCAGGTTTTAAAGCTGCAATTTTTTGTGTAGAAGTACAATTCGAAAAAATAAAATTAATACCGAATAATAGAAAAATAAATATTTTCATATGTAGATATTTATTATTCGTTTATTTCTATTGTAAGTTAAAGTACTCATGAGCTCGTTTCACTCGGTTGTTTTTTTATGCCATATGGAATACGCCAGTTTATCTTCATCACATTTTGTGTGCTTTTGCTCGTGGCTATTTCATAGAATTATTAAACAAAAAAGCTCCATAACCATTGATTACGGAGCAAAGTGGAGTCGGAGGGATTCGAACCCTCGTCCAAACAAGGAACTAATAAGCTTTCTTCATGTGTAGCTTTTACTTAATTGTTAGACTTAAAGCAGGATAAAAGCCACCAACTTTAAGCTTAAGCCTCTTTAATTTCGCCAATAAACCAAGGCAATTTATCAACTAGTTCAAAATTTTGAAACCTCGAATACAACAATTAATGAACAGAACTGTTGAGAGATTAATGGTTCTACCTCCTAGAGATAGAATAAAGGTAATTCGACTTAGTCGAGATTACGCAGCCATTGCATAGTTATTTTCGCCAATTAGCGATTTGAGAGCCAATATTTACGAGCCAACTCACAATGCTCGACATGCTTACTTACCACTTCATCTTGCAGTCAAAACCAAAAACGACCCCAAAATTTTCAAAGAACAAAACAAAATTACACTTAATTTCTAGCAATTTTTGAAGCATTTTCATAATTTCGCAACCAAACAATAAAAAATGGTTAAAATTGGGATAATTAAAGAAGGGAAAACGCCACCGGATGAAAGAGTTCCTTTTTCTCCTTCTCAATGCAAATTTATTAATGATAATTATTCCAATTTAAAAGTTGTTGTCCAAAAAAGTACTGTTCGTCGTTATAAAAATGCATCTTACCTACATCAAGGAATAGAACTAGTTGATAATGTAGATGATTGTGATGTTTTAATGGGAATTAAAGAAGTGCCTTTTCAAGATTTGATTCCAAATAAAACATATTTTTTCTTCTCTCATACTATAAAAAAACAAACATATAACAGAAAATTACTCCAAGAAATGTTAAACAAAAACATTACTATGGTGGATTATGAAACATTAGTTGATGCAAGTAATTTCAGATTAATAGGTTTTGGCAGATATGCTGGAATTGTTGGATGCTATAATACATTTTATACTTATGGAAAAAGAACAGGCTCTTACGATTTAAAAAGAGCATTTTTATGCCACGATAAAGCTGAAATGTTAGAAGAATTGACAAAAGTAAAACTTCCTTCAAATTATAAAATTGTAATAACTGGTGGTGGACGAGTTGCTAATGGAATTATTGAAATTCTAACCCAACTTAATATTCTAAAAGTAACTCCCAAAGAATTTCTTTCAACAACATTTGACCAACCTGTTTATACACAATTATTTCCAGAAGAATACAACAAAAGAATAGATAACAAACCTTTTAAAGTGGAGGAGTTTTTTGCAGATGCTTCTGGATTTGAGTCAGACTTTATGAAATATGCAAAAGTTGCCGACATGTATATGTCTGGTCATTTTTGGGCTAAAGGTTCTCCTTTTATTTTTACAAGAGAAGATGCAAAATCACCTGATTTTAATATTAAAGTTGTGGGAGATATTAGTTGCGACGTTGACGGGCCAGTAGCTTGTGCAATACGATCAACAAAAATTTCAGATCCAATTTATGGATACAACCCAATTACTGAAAGTGAAGTCGATTATAAAGACCCTAGCTCTATTACGGTAATGGCTGTAGATAATTTACCTTGCGAATTGCCTAAAGATGCATCAAAAGATTTTGGTAAAGAATTTATTGCAAAAGTATTACCTCATTTATTAAACGACGACGAGCAGGTTATTGAACGTGCTACCATTTGTAAAAATGGAGATTTGATGCCTCGATTTGAATATTTGAGAGATTATGTAATTAGTGGAGTTAATGCCTAACAATCTTATTTCTTCCAAAAAACTTCTTTAAAAAACAATAGAAATATTGTGTTTTAATGAGTTGTTCTGCCGAATCGTTTTTTTCCATTGGAATTCGTTGTAAATTAAATTTAATCGAATCCTTCTTTATTCCTGCACTACCAAAAGTTAAATCTACCTGTGATTCAATAGCTTTAAAAAAACTTTTACTCACCCCATCATCGGTAAAAGGGAAAGAAAAAACACTATAATCTAAACCGAATACTTCTTTCAAATAATTGACACTATTTAAAGTTTGAGAAATTTGTTCTTTTTCATCTAATAAATTATACAATGGATGATTTTGACTGTGTGCCCCAATGGTAAAGCCTTGATTTATTAAATCCTTAATTTGTATTGTAGATAAATAAGGTTTTACTTTTTCAAGATATTCGTTAAAATCTATATTTAATGTTGTAGCAAATTCATCTATCTGCTCTTTTTCATTAAATGTAACCTCCAGTAATCCATCGGCTGCAAATCTTTCAGCTAAAATACTTGCTTTAAATCGGTAAAATAAATTCTTATTGTCTAAAAAATCAGTATTGATAAAAAAAGTGGCAGGAATTTTTCGTTTCATTAAAATCGGAGCAACTATATCATAAATTTCACTTAATCCATCATCAAAGGTTATATGAAAACAAGGTTCTTTTGTTTTGAATCCGTTTTTTTTTAATTCAAGCAGTTCGATTAATGAAATAGGTTTAAAGTGTTGTACCAAATAATCTAAATCTTTTTCAAAATTTTCAATGCTGCGAGGTTCATATAAATTTATTAGGTGTTCTGGAATATTATCATTTACAGAATGATAAAACGGAAAAATTAGCTGTTCTCCAGTAATATAGCTCAATTGCTTTTGACTAAAAAACTTAGCAAACCATCCAGCTATATTTAAAACTAGCGTTTTAATAATTCAACAGTTTTAACATTCTTGATGATGTTTTTGAAATCTCAAAATAAGGAGTTTGAGTTCCCCCAAAAGCTCTAAAATAACGTTCAATCGGCTCTATCATGCTACCCTCAAAATTAAACGATTTTGTTTTCGATGAAGAACGTTTAATAGCTTCCCACAGCAATAAACTCATTGACCCAGATGTTTTAAAACTTGGATTAGTTACGCCGTGTAAATAATATGCTGAAGTAGTGTCCCAAACGTATAATACAATTGAATGAATATTCCCCTCAGAATCTTTAGCAGCTAATAATTCACCACAGTTATTAGTTTTACAATACTTAAAAACTTTATTCAATAACGATAAACTAAAAGGATAATTTTCTTTCCTTTCCCGATAGGTTGTAACTTTTAGTTGAAATAATTCATCAACATTATCAAGAACTGAAATGGAAAGACATTTTTCAGCTTTTCTAATTTCTCTTCGAATATTTTCCCTGAAATCAGCAAATAACAACTCAGTATTAGAAATATCATTTAACAAATAGGTATAACGAGTAGTTTGAACAAATTCTTTCCAATAAAATGGAAGCCAGTTGGTGTAATCTGGATAAAATTTTTGTTTAAAGGAATCCACTTTTGGCAGTTTACTAATAAGCGATGTAATTACTTTTTTTTCAAAACTCAACTTATTAGTATATTTCTGCTCATCATTGTAATCCAACCAAACTCCTTGATAAGGTGTTAATGCTGGAGGTACGATAACTTTAAAATTTACTTTTTTAACCACATAATAAGGAAGAAAACCAACTATTTTATCATTTTGCTCTTCAACAACCACATCCCAATCGTTTTCGGAAAACAACGAATTATACCAATTGAACCTTAAAAAAATAGGAATGGAATCCTGCTCTTCGCATATCTTTTTATATTTTTCTTTATTGGTGTCCATAGAATATCCAAAAATACCTTTAATTATTAAAAACCGTTAAAAACTGTATTTATTTTATAATTTTGTTCTCCTTGAGAAAATAAATTATGAGAGAAATTCAATTTAGAGAAGCCCTTAATGAAGCCATGTGCGAAGAAATGCGTAAAGACGATACTATCGTTTTAATGGGTGAAGAAGTTGCTGAATATAATGGTGCTTATAAAGTTAGTAAAGGAATGTTGGACGAATTTGGTCCAAAAAGAGTAATTGATACCCCAATTGCTGAAAATGGTTTTACTGGCATTGCCGTTGGTGCTGCAATGAATGGTATGAGACCTATCGTTGAATACATGACTTGGAATTTTTCGCTAGTTGCCATCGACCAAATTGTAAACAATGCCGCAAAAATGCATAACATGTCGGGCGGACAATTAAAAATACCTATTGTTTTTAGAGGTGGTACGGGTGCCGCAGGTCAATTAGGAGCAACTCACTCTCAAGATTTTGCCAATTGGTATGCCAACTGTCCAGGATTAAAAGTGGTAATTCCATCAAATCCAGCAGATGCAAAAGGTTTGTTAAAAGCTGCCATTAGAGATAACGACCCTGTTATTTTTATGGAATCAGAACAAATGTATGGCGATAAAGGATTAGTTCCTGATGGAGAATATATTATTCCCATTGGTGTTGCAGATGTAGTAAAGCTGGGTACAGATGTTACCATTGCAGGTTTTGGAAAAATGATGAAATTGGTAAAAATAGCCGCAGAAGAATTAACAAAAGAAGGAATTAGTGCAGAAGTTCTTGATTTAAGAAGCGTTCGTCCTATCGACTATAAAACGATTATTGAATCTGTTAAAAAAACAAATCGTTTGGTTTTTGTGGAAGAATCATGGCCTTTGGGATGTATTGCTTCTGAAGTTACCTATAAAATTCAAAAAGATGCTTTTGATTATTTAGACGCTCCTGTAATTAGAGTTACTGGAGCAGATGTTCCAATGAGTTTCTCACCACCTTTAATTGAAGCTTATTTACCCAATGTGGATAAAATTATAAAAGCCGTAAAACAAGTCATGTATAAATAAGGCGGAAGTAACTTCCGACTTCGGTATTCGGTCTTCCGACTTCCTGTTTTTAACGACTAATATGAAATTATTCATTTTTCGTTGTTCATTATACATTTTATTCTATACTTTTGCCGACCTAAAAAAATTACAAAATAGTACAACAAAATAAATAATAGTATGGGTTCAATAATGATTTACTTGCCAATTTTAATGGCGTTAATAGGATTAGCTTTTATGGCTATCAAACGGTCTTGGGTATTAAAACAAGATGCTGGTGATGGTAAAATGAAAGAAATTTCAGATTATATTTATGAAGGTGCTTTAGCATTTTTAAAAGCTGAATACCGATTGTTAACCTTTTTTGTAATTGGTGCAAGTATTGTTTTAGCAGGAATATCATTTGTTGTTCCAACTACTCATATACTAATAGTAGTAGCTTTTATTTTTGGAGCATTTTTCTCTGCTTTAGCAGGAAATATGGGAATGAAAATAGCTACCAAAACCAATGTAAGAACAACTCAAGCTGCTCGTACTAGTTTACCACAAGCTTTAAAAGTTTCTTTTGGTGGTGGTACCGTTATGGGATTAGGCGTTGCCGGATTAGCGGTTTTAGGTTTAACTGGCTTCTTTATCTTATTATTTAACTTCTTCATGAAAGGTGTTTGGACTTCAACTGAAGACATGACCATCGTTTTGGAAACTTTAGCAGGATTTTCTCTTGGGGCTGAATCAATTGCTTTATTTGCTCGAGTTGGTGGAGGAATATATACAAAAGCTGCTGATGTTGGTGCTGATTTAGTTGGTAAAGTTGAAGCTGGAATTCCAGAAGATGACCCTCGTAACCCGGCTACTATTGCTGATAATGTTGGTGATAATGTTGGTGATGTTGCTGGTATGGGTGCCGATTTGTTTGGTTCTTATGTTGCAACAGTATTAGCTGCAATGGTATTAGGTAACTACGTAATTAAAGACATGGGCGGTGTTATTCAAGATATTTTTGGTGGAATAGGACCAATTTTATTACCGATGTCAATTGCTGGTTTTGGTATATTATTTTCCATCATTGGAACAATGTTAGTTAAACTAACCAATAACGATGCAAAAGAAAAACAAGTTCAAAATGCTTTAAACAAAGGTAATTGGGTTTCTATTATATTAACAGCCATTGCTTGTTTTGTTTTGGTAAAATATATGTTACCAGAAACCATGAAAATGAACTTTTTTGGTGAGGGGATAAAAGAAATATCTTCATTAAGAGTATTTTATGCTACCATTGTAGGTTTAGTTGTAGGTGGAGTAATTTCATCAATTACAGAATACTACACTGGGTTAGGTACAAAACCTGTATTAAAAATTGTTGAAAAATCAAGTACTGGTGCAGGCACCAATGTAATAGCTGGTTTAGCAACTGGAATGATTTCTACATTTCCTACTGTACTAATATTTGCTGCTGCTATCTGGGCTTCCTATTCTTTTGCTGGATTTTACGGTGTAGCTTTAGCCGCTTCTGCTATGATGGCAACTACTGCGATGCAATTAGCTATCGATGCTTTCGGACCAATATCTGATAACGCTGGTGGAATTGCTGAAATGAGCGAATTACCTAAAGAAGTGAGAACTCGTACCGATATTTTAGATTCAGTTGGTAATACTACGGCAGCAACTGGAAAAGGATTTGCCATTGCTTCTGCAGCATTAACTTCATTAGCATTGTTTGCAGCTTACGTTACGTTTACTGGAATTGATGGAATAAATATATTCAAAGCTCCTGTTTTAGCCATGTTATTTGTCGGGGGTATGATTCCAGTTGTTTTCTCAGCTTTAGCTATGAACTCTGTTGGTAAAGCTGCCATGGATATGGTGTATGAAGTGCGTCGTCAGTTCAAAGAAATTCCAGGTATCATGGAAGGTACAGGAAAACCTGAATATGGAAAATGTGTGGAGATTTCTACAAAAGCTGCTTTACGAGAAATGATGTTGCCCGGTATTTTAACAATCGGTTTTCCTATCCTTATTGTTGTATTGCCAATGTTAATAGGCTATAATAATAAGCTAATTGCAGAAATGTTAGGTGGTTATATGGCAGGTGTTACCGTTTCTGGCGTGCTTTGGGCAATTTTCCAAAACAATGCAGGTGGTGCTTGGGATAATGCCAAAAAATCGTTCGAAGCTGGTGTAATGATTAATGGCGAAATGACTTATAAAGGTTCTGATGCCCACAAAGCAGCCGTAACTGGTGATACTGTTGGTGATCCTTTTAAAGACACTTCTGGACCTTCAATGAATATCTTAATTAAATTAACTTGTTTGATTGGGTTGGTAATAGCTCCAATATTAGGTGGACATACCAAAGATGCTGTAAAAGAAGTTGTTCCGATAGCTGAAATAGTTATTGAAGAAAAAGCTACTCTTTATGATGATCAAGGAAATGAAATTATTGTTAAAGACATTGCAGAATTAAATGGTGAATGGATTTTAGACGGAACACACTCTTATGTTGATTTTACCATCCGACATATTTTGGCAAACTCAAAAGGTAATTTCCAAAATGTAAAAGGTACTGTAAATGTTGCCGAAGGAAAAATGACCATGGATATAGAAATAGATGTGAATTCAGTAAATACAGGAAATGAAAAACGTGACAAACATTTAAAAGGAGATGAAATGTTTGATGTTAAAAAATATTCAACCATTAAATTTATTTCATCAGATGTAACTAAAACAAATGAGGGATATGTTGCAAAAGGTAATTTAACCATGATGGGTGTTACTAAAGCAGTTGAATTTCCTTTTAATTATTTCGGAAAACAAGACACTCCATGGGGCTTTCCTTCTGCAGCTTTTGCTGGAAATATTATTTTAAACAAAAATGATTTTGGACTAACTTATGGCGGAGGAATACTTGGCGAGGAAGTAAAAGTTGATTTTTCAATCGAATTAAACCCAAAACAAGTAGAAAAATAAATTTTTCACTCTAGATTAATTCATAAAAATACGGCAAATGCCGTATTTTTATTCAAATTCGTTAAATAAATTTTTTATATAACAATTAATAATATATTTTTGAAACTGAACTAAATATAAATTATAACAATTAAAAAATGAGAAAATTAAGTATCTATTTAGGGCTAGTAATTGCAGCCGCTTTTGCATCCCCTAACAATGTTAATGCCCAACTATCTGATCGCATCAACAATCCTAGTACATTTAGAACAGGAACTAGACCTGTTGCCGGAAATTTTGCCTTTTATATTGGTTTAGACACTGATAATATGGGAGATATTTTTAGCGACTCTGTTGATGTGCAAACAGCAATACCTCTTATCAACATTAGATATTACAAAAAAGATAATTTAGTTTTACGTGCTGGATTAGCAATGTGGAAAAGAAGTAGAAAATTAGAAGGTGAGATTGACACAACATCTGCAAGTCTTACAAACCCTGTTAGCTTTGCAGGACAAGGCGTAGGTTCATATTACGAGCACAACGAAGTAGAAGCATGGGCTTTATTACATTTAGGTATTGAAAAACATTTTAGTTCTTCTAACATGCTAGACGGATATGTTGGAGCTAGTTTACCATTTGGTTATTCAAGAGGCTCTGAATACACAACTTCTGGTGTAGATTTTTCAACAGATTATGAAAAAGTAAAAGCTAGTAGGTTCAGTTGGGTTTATGGAATGGAAGTATTTATCGGTATTAATGCATTTGTAGCCGATTTACCATTATCTATAGGTGCAGAAGTAGGAATTAAAGGTATGGGAGTAACAAGTAATCAATATAAATTTGAATACGAAGGCTCTTCTGGTGGCTTTGGTTATAGTGGTGAATATTTCACCAACAACATTGATGATTTTGAAGATGCTGCAGCTCAATCTACTGCAGATGGCTTAAAATTCTCTTCACTTAAAACAAAAGAATTCGACACACAAGCATTGGTAAGATTCACAATTAGTTACTACTTTAATAAATAAAAAAATGACAAATAAGATAAAAGCATTTCTATCTGTCGCAGTCATAACTTTATTGTTATCTTCATGTGCTGTTAACACGACTAGAAATATGAGAACAGGAAGTCTAATGCCTGACGTTGTTAGATTAGACTTAACATTAGATGATTATGAATTTGTTGGTCAAACTGAAATTGAAGTTGAGTATCATAGATATATAGGGTTATTTACTTACGTAAATACTATTAACGGACAGCCAGTTTCAAATAATCAAAACTATGTTTCTCTTCAAGGTAACTCAGACGTTAGATTAGATGGTAGAAGACAACTTAGAAAAGCAATGTATAAAGCTTATAAAGAATTTCCTGAAGCAGATTTTTTAATGCCAACAATGAGTACTCAAGAAGTACAACAAATGTTTTTAGGTAAAAAAATAAAAGTTACTGCTAAAGTTAGTGCATATAAGATTAGAAAAAAATAACTAAATATTAATTTAAACAGAAAATGCCTCAAATGAGGCATTTTCTGTTTAAATTTGAATCTGAAAAAATAATAATCGAATTATTTTAATTTGTAAAATATATTCATTTGGAAAAACTAACACCCAAAGACAGTATTATCAAAAAAAATTCTCTAATGAAAAGAATAAATCAATTATCATTTATCTTACTACTATCTATCCTATTTTTTTCTTGTAAAAAAGATGAAAATGTAAATACTGGGATTACCATAACGCCTTCTGACGATTATTTTCTTAGAAAAGCAGGTGATGTAATAAATTTTACGATAAAATTTGAATCGAGAAAAGATTTATTTAGATTCAGAATTACTCAGATTATTGACAATTCTTCAGTAATAATTAAAGAACAAAACATTAGTGGAAAAAAGTTTTTTGATTGGTATGATTATACCATACCTAATGTATTCGATGATTATGGTCGCCATGAGATTAAACTAGTATTTTCAGCTTATGATGTTGATGGAAACGTTATGAATAGGGCCAAAACAATTTATGTTGATATTACGGAAAGGACACTTAGTGAATATGCCGGAAACACAATGTACTCAAGTATATCTGGTCAATTTAATGCTTATGATTTATTAACCAGCACACCAAAATATAGTACAGATAGCACTTCGCATATTGTTGATTTTACTGTTGCCAACGCTGGTGATACTTTGAGTAAGATATGGGTTTCTCCTTCCGGCATACAGTTTGTAAAACTTAATAACTTTGATTACGGAAATGCGACCGATGTTACTGTTAAAAATGCCTATAATTCTGGAATAAAAAATGACACTTTACGATTTTTGGCGAATGACGATGTAATTATCACTAAAATAAGCAACAATTATTTAGCCATAAAACTTATCTATGTGATAGACGATGTGGGTAATACCACTGATAGGTATATTTTTAGTATTAAACGTTAATAAAAAAAATTAACATGAAAACTCTTAGAATTATTTCTTTCTTAGTATTAATATTAATTAGTGTTTTTGCCTCAGCTCAAAACTTTGTTGAAGTAACCTCAAAAAAAGAATTTCAAGAGTCCTCCGATAATCATATAAATTCGGCTGTATTAACTGCTGACGGTTATCATGTTGTTACTGGTTATACTTATAACAATAGTAAAGGTGGAAAAGATATTTGGGTTGCTAAATTAAGTGTTACTGGCGAAATTATCTGGCAAAAAACTTTTGGAGATATTAATAATGATGAAGGTGTTGCTATCATCGAATCTTTAGACGGAAATTATGCCTTAGTTGGTCATTCTATTAACTCATCTACTGGTTATACTGAAGGTAGTTTTTTAAAGTTAGATGTAAATGGTAAAACTATTACACAAACAGCTTATAAAATATCACCTTACCTTAAGTTATACGACATAAAAAATATTGACAAAAAAGATTTTATTGTTTGTGGTGTTCGAAAAGAAGCTGGTGATGATGACAATAGATTTATGGTGATGAAAATAAATGATAAAGGGGCAAAAATGTGGCAACAGGAATTAGGTACCCAATATTTTACTGACGAAGCATTTTGTATTTCAATTACACAACAACAAGAAATTCTTGTGGCAGGATACACCACCAATGACCAGAAAAAACAACAAGTTTATTTGGTAAAACTTGATGCCTATGGTAAAATATTATTTGATGAGAAAATAGGAGAACCAGCAAGCATAAATACTATCCAATCCATCACAGAAACGCCTGATGGAAAATTTTTATTAGCTGGATACTCCTCTTTAGAATCAAAAGGAGAAGAAGATGTATTGGTGATGATTTTTGATAAATCAAAAAAAATGATTTCTAAAAAATCATTTGGAAAAAATAATGCAGATAAACTCTTTTCAATATTGCCATACAAAGGCGGTTACTTAGCAGTTGGTTCTTCAAAATCTCTTAAAGAAAATTCCGAAAATCTATATATTGTAAAATTTGATTTTTCATTAAACGTTGAATGGGAAAGAGCTTATATAAATGGTGGAAATTCAATTGCTAACGACCTCATCATTAATCATGACGGATTTTCTGTTTTTGGTTCAGTAAAAAATAACAATGTTCAAAACGCTTTAATTCTTAACTACAAGGATAATAGCACGGAACTTATCGCACAGTACATTGAGAAAAATTCTGCTGCTGGTAAAACTAACGAAGATTTAAAAAAAGATGCTCTAAAACAATATTCATCAGAAAATGGTATAACGCTTCTCGACAATGTAGTTGAAGATACCTTTGACGATGTAACCTACAGGGGTGGAGGCGATCCTCTTAAAGGTTTAAATGTTTCAAAATCTTTAGACGATTTAAAAGTTGGCAATTACTACGCATTAATAATTGGTATTGATAAATATACTGGCTCTTGGAGTGCTTTAAAAAATGCTGTTAATGATGCAAAATCTATAGAAGCATTATTAAAATCAAAATATAAGTTTAATCAATTTAAAACTTTATATAATGAAACTGCCACACGTGAAAATATTATTTCATCCTTAGAATGGTTTGTAGCTAACGTAAAACCAGACGATAATGTATTTATCTATTACTCTGGTCATGGTGAATTTAAAAAAGAACTCAACAAGGGATATTGGGTACCTTATGGTGCAACCACCTTATCTACAACTAATTATATTTCAAACAGCGACATTCAAACTTTTATAAAAGGGATACAATCACAACATACCTTATTGGTTGCAGATGCTTGTTTTAGTGGAGATATTTTTAGAGGAAATACCATGTCTGTTCCGTTTGAAAATTCTCCTAAATACTTTAAAAAAGTACACAGTTTAAAATCCAGACAAGCCATGACCTCTGGCGGAATTGAACCTGTTATGGATGGTGGTGGAAATGGTCATTCTGTTTTTGCTTATTACTTACTTAAAGCTTTGCAAGAAAATAGTTCTGAAATGATGGATGCTAGTCAAGTATTCGGTAGTTTAAAAATTCCTGTTTACAATAACTCAAACCAATCGCCAGATTTCAAAGCTATTGGTCAATCTGGAGATGAGGGGGGACAATTTATTTTTATGAAAAAATAAATTGAATGTAATAGTATTAAGTTAGATGGAATGATGTTAAAAAAAATATTTCTTTTCGCTTTTATATTAAACACTTCAATATCTTATTCTCAAAAAAATAATTTCAATTTATACACTGTTAAAAATGGTTTACCACAAAATACAGTATATAAAATATTTCAAGATTCTAAAGGCTACATTTGGTTTGGTACCGACGGTGGAGGCGTTTCTAAGTTCGACGGAAGAAAACACATTTATTTTGACAAAAAAAATGGATTGGCAGGTAATGTTGTTCGAGACATTATTGAAGACCGAAAAGGTAACTTATGGTTTGCAACCGATGAAGGAGTAAGTGTATTTAATGGTATTAAATTTCAAAATAAAAATTCGACCAATGGTCTGTTAAATGATATAGTGGTAAAAATTTTTGAAGATTCTAAAGAAAGGATTTGGGTAGGAACAGCTAATGGAGGTGCTAGTTTATTAACACTCAAAGATTCTATTTCAGTTAAAAATTTTACTACCGATGATGGTTTAGCAAGTAATAATGTTTTCTCCATATTAGAAGATAATTACAACAGAATTTGGTTTGGCTATATTGGCGGTTCACCCCAAATAATTAGTTATGAAAAAGAAAAACTAACTATACAAGAAATTAATACCAATTTCAACTATGATTTAAATTTAGTTTATTGTGGCACCATAGATGACGAAGGCAATATTTGGTACGGAACTATAAAAAATGGTGTGTTCAAATTCGAAAATATAAGCCCAAAATCAACACCAAATATTTTAAGCTACAGTATTTTAAATGGATTAAAAGATAATTACATCCTAGATATTTGTGAAGACAACTCTACAATATGGATAGCATCAAATGATGGTGGAGTTCATTATTTAAAGGATAATGAATTTCATTACTTAAATACAAAAGATGGATTACCAAGCAATCAAATACTGGATGTTTTTTCTGATAGAGAAAAAAACATTTGGCTAAGCTGCATGGGTGAAGGTATTTTAAAACTAAATGGTTTTGAATTTTCACATTATTCAATTAACGATGGATTAAAAAGTAATAGAATTAGTCAAATTAAAAAAAATGAAGCTGATTCTACTTTTTGGGTCTCAAGTTACAATCAAGGACTTCAAGTGCTTAAAATAGTTAATGAACAAATCATTGAAAAAGAAAATATCTTACAAGAAAATCCTTTCTATAATTCCATCAAAACTTTTGATTTTGATCAACAAAATAACGTATGGATTGGAACTCAAAATGGAATAGTTTTATGGAATAAAAAAATTATAGCTACTTATACTGCAGAAAATGAATTAGCTGGAAACCAAATTAATTCCATTTTATGTGCAAAATCTGGTACTGTTTGGATTGGCACTAGTAGCGGACTTTCGTTTTATAATGGCGAAGTTTTTGGTGTTTTTACCGAAGATGAAGGATTAATAAATAACGAAATACAAACTATCATTGAGGCTAAAGATGGAACCATCTGGATTGGAACTCTTGGTGGATTGATAAGCTATAAAAATAATTCGATGACTTCTTATGATGAACAAGAAGGATTAACCAATTTAAAAGTTCATTCACTAATTGAAGCTAGTAATGGAAACATTATTATTGGAACTTATGGTGGCGGGGTATTTATGCTCAATAATAAAAAAATACAACCTCTAATATTTGATAAAGAATTAACTTCCAATAATGTGTATGCACTTTGCTTCGAAAACGATTCTACCTTAATTATTGCTAGCGACAAAGGAATGGACAAAGCTTTCTTTGATAAAAAATTTGCTTTAAAGTTTGTTACTCATTACAATGAAAACAATGGCTTTTTATCCATTGAAAATAATTTGAATGCTATATACTTCGACCACAGTTTTAACACTATTTATTTTGGAACAGTAAACGGTATTACCACCTACAAGCCGTATTTAGAACAACCCATTATTTATAAACCTACTATTCATCTTGAAACAATAAAGTTATTTAATCAAAATGTAGATTGGAGAAAATACGGAGAAGTCAGTACTTTGAATTTACCCATCAATTTAGAACTACCTTTTAATAAAAATTTTATCACATTTTCTTTTAATACCATACATTTTAAAAACCCGAAAAATATCACTTATCAATATAAACTATTAGGCTTTAACGATGAATGGTATAGTTCGGAGAGTAGTGATATTGTTTTCCAAGGATTAGAACCCAACACTTATCATTTACAAGTTAAATCCATTACCGAAAATGGTTTAGAAAGCACTATTTACGAGTTTTCTTTTATTATCGTTCCACCTTTTTATAAAACCTGGTGGTTTTTGATGTTAAGTTTAATATTTATAGTTTCTGCAATTATTATTTACATCAGACTTAACCTTAAACGACTTAAAAAAGAAAAAATAGTTTTAGAAAAAACAGTTAGAGAGCGAACTAAAGAAGTTGTAAAACAAAAAAATATTATTGAAGAAAAAAACAAGGAAATTACCGACAGTATAACCTACGCCCAACGAATTCAACATGCCATTTTGCCCGATGTTGAAAAATTGAACAATTATTTTACAGAATATTTTGTACTATTTACCCCAAAAGACATTGTAAGTGGTGATTTCTATTGGGTAAATAAAAAAGACCATCGACTTTATTTTATGGCTGCCGATTGTACCGGACATGGTGTTCCAGGAGCAATTATGAGTATTATTGGTCATACTAGTCTTGAAACCACACTTAAATCTTCCAACACATTAAATGCCGGTAAATTTTTAGATTTACTCAATACCAACATGATTAATACCTTACTACAATCAAAACAACATAGTATTAAAGACGGGATGGATGTAGCTCTGTGTATTTATGATGAAGAAAAGAATACACTTGAATATGCAGGGGCTAATAACCCCTTATATATAATAAGGAAAAGAATAGGTGGTTTTGATAATGTTTTAACACAAGAACAATTGGCTTTATCAAATGACGACTATAACTTATTCGAATTTAAAGCAGATAAACAACCTATTGGCGATTTTGACCATAGAACAAATTTTAATACACATACAATTAATTTATTATCAGGTGATACCATTTATCTGTTTAGTGATGGATTTGCCGACCAATTTGGTGGAGATAAAGGAAAAAAGTATAAATACAAACCATTTAAACAATACTTATTGGATATACAATCAGATAATTTACCTACTCAAAAGGAAAAACTTAATAATGAATTAAACAACTGGATGCACCCATTAAATGACACACAACACTACGAACAAGTTGATGATGTTCTTATATTTAGTATTAGAATAGTTTAAAAAGATGCTATTATACTTTCAAAACAATAAAAAAATGTTATTTTTGACAAAA
The DNA here is from genome assembly GCA_964371285.1 of uncultured Vicingus sp. Classification (GTDB taxonomy): domain Bacteria; phylum Bacteroidota; class Bacteroidia; order Flavobacteriales_E; family Vicingaceae; genus Vicingus. Next base: position 18,319 of record CAYJMI010000050.1, read on the forward strand.
AAAATAAATTACTTACTATATTAAATTTTCTTGTGCAACAGTAATAACAATGTAGTTGTGAGTTATGAACAACATGTTAATAACAACAAACAATTGTTAATAAAATAAAAATAAATTTGCACAGTTTAAAAAAAATGTTGTAAGTTTGTCGCAAACTAAGAATTAAATTAAAATTAAAAAGTTTAACTAAAAACAATTAAAATGAAAAAAAGATTATTATTTGTAGCTGCTATATTTGCTGCTACTGCAACTTTCGCACAAGATGGTTTAACATCTAAAAAAGGTGAAGCTTATTTACCAGAAGCAGGTGACTGGTCTATTGGTATTGATGCTAACCCTTTAATTAATTATGTTGGTAACTTAGCAAATGGTAACACTGGCAACTCATTTGGTGGTGCTACTTGGTTTGACGGTAGTAGAGGTGATTTTCCAGCACAAACTATTTATGGTAAATACTTTAAAGACGAAAAAACTGCTTACAGAGCAATGCTAAGAATTGGTTTTGGAAGTTCTAAATCAGGTGTAGTTAATAATTACTATGCAGATAGTCTTTCTTCTTATCAAGGAAGTACTACTGAGTATATTGATGAAACTAAAAATGCTTCAAGACAAATTACTTTAGGATTTGGGTTAGAAAAAAGAAGAGGTAACACTAGAATTCAAGGTGTTTACGGAGCTCAATTGATGATTGGCTTTGGCGGTAGCTCAACTACTAATACTTATGGATTAGGTTATGCAGCAAATACTACTTACAGCGAAACATCAGGTTACATTATTAACGCTGGTTACGGTGCTGAAAGAAATTTAAAAGTTGATAACGGTTCAACATTTATGGTTGGTTTACAAGGTTTTATTGGTGTAGAATGGTTTTTTGCTCCAAAAGTTTCTTTAGGTGCTGAATATTCTTGGGGATTATCTATGACATCTACTGGTGCTTCAAAAACTGACACTGAAAGATGGGGTGTAACTCCACAAGAAGCAGTTCTTACAACAGTTCCACCTAATCACGTTGTAACAAAAACTTACAATGGTGCTAAAGCTAGTTCATTTGGTATAGACACAGGTTTATCAGGTGCTAACATTTCATTAAACTTCCACTTCTAAGATAACCTCTTAAAAGTAAAAAGTATAAAAAGCCCTCCGTTAATTGCGGAGGGCTTTTTTTTTGTTTAGAAGCAAAGCTTCTGTTATGTATTTGTTCTACCAATATATTAAGATTACGGTTTCAGACCACAATGACGAGCATACATTAAACAAGTTTCCTCCTGAATGACGTAGCCATTAGAAGCAGTAAAGCTTTTTTTCATAGCCCACGGTTTAAACCGTGGGCTATGAAAAAAAGCTTTACTGCTAATTAATTTATGGAAAATGTTGTGTTACTTCGTTTTAAACAAACCATGCAATTCAGCATCAATGTTATTGATGATTGTACCCAAGTCTTCTGCTTTTTCAGAAAAATTATTGGTATCCACATCAATAATCAAAACTTTACCTTGGTCATAAGTAGAGATAAACGCCTCGTAACGTTCATTAAGACATTTTAAATAATCCAAACGGATACTTTCTTCGTAATCTCTACCTCGTTTTTGTATTTGATTAACCAAAGTAGAAACCGAAGCTCTCAAATAAATTAATAAATCGGGTGGATTAATAAAGGTTTCCTGTAATTTGAATAACGAAAAATAAGTTTCAAAATCTCTGGTGGTCATTAACCCCATAGAGTGTAAATTAGGTGCAAAAATATACGCATCTTCGTAAAGCGTTCTATCTTGTATAGTAGCTTTCCCACTTTTGTTAATTTCTTGTATTTTGCTAATTCTACTGGTTAAATAATACACCTGTAAATTAAACGACCAACGTTGCATATCGTTATAGAAATCATTTAAATACGGATTATCATCAACATCTTCGAAATGAGTATCCCATTTATAATGTTTTGCCAATAATGTAGTAAGTGTAGTTTTTCCTGAGCCAATATTTCCTGCAACTGCTATTAACATATTCTATTTTTTTTTGAAAGACTAAAAATACAAAAAAAATTCAATACTCAACTAGAAAAATCAACATCTTAAAAAGAATTTATTATTCAATTACATCTAGAATCAACTCATTTTTTAAATTAACAATATAGATGGTTTTATTTTCTATTCGAACTGTTTTTACCATAGAATATTGAAGTGGTTTGTAAACAGATTTTTCCAATGTAAAAAAATCGTAGGTTTCAATCTGTCCAGCTTGATTGACATACAACAAAAATTTCTCTTTTACTTGAAAAGTCATCAAACCAAAAATTGGAATAGTTTTAAGGTAGGTTCCATAAATATCAAATACCAACACACCATTAACCGGGTCGTTTAAATAAACTTTATTATTAAACTCCACTAAAAAATTGGGTTGTATGTTTTTGTTTAAGATGTTTGAAATATTTGCTGAAATATTAAAATTTTTGGTTGAATGTTCTACCCGAGTAAGTTGGAATTTCAACGGATTATAATACCAAATGCCATTGTTATATGAAGTGCAAACCAATGAAGTTTCTTCCAAACTAACTTCGTTTAAATCTAATGCACCACCTTGTTCTGATAGGGTATTATCTAAGATAACAATTTTTGAAAAATCTCTAAAAAAAACTAAAATTTTCATAGGGTTAGAAACATCTACACTTGAAATTTCTCCTAAAATATTATTACTGTAAGAAAATTGTCGCTGTCCGTTTTTGCCAATTTTTATAATCTGGTTGAGATAAATTTCATAATAACTACCTGTCTGGTCAGTTGTAAAAGCTTTACCCTTAAATTCAATAGAATTGTTTTGTGCGATTATTTCAAACGACAAAAAAAAGATGATTAATATCGAGGTTAGTTTTATAGTCATTAGAAATTGGTTATTGGTTATCTTCACATCTACACATCTTCAAATTTACACATTGAAAGTATTTCCTCAACTATTTTTCTATCGTTTAACAGTCGAGGTACTTTATGCTGACCACCCAATTTATTATTCAATCTCAGCCAATTGTAAAATGTGTTTTTAGCAACTACAATTACTTCTGGCATTCCTAATACCATATTTTTATAACGCTTAGCTTCATAGTCCGAATTTAGGTTTTTTAAAGCATTATCCAAGACTTCAATAAAATATTCCAAATGGTTTGGTTGTTTATCAAACTCTATTAACCATTGGTGTTTTCCACTTTTTTTGTCGGATAAATAAACAGGTGCGACCGTAAATTCCCTAATGGCTGCGTTAGTTTTTTTACAAGCATTTTCAATGGCACTTTCAACATTTTCGATAATCAATTCTTCGCCAAATGCATTAATAAAATGTTTAGTTCTTCCTGTTACTTTTATTCTAAATGGATTTAGCGAAGTAAATTTTACGGTATCACCAATCACATAACGCCACAAGCCGGCATTGGTAGAAATTACAATAACATAATTTACTTCGAGTTGAACATTTTCTAAGGTTATCGGTTTAGAGTTTTCGCTATTGAATTTGCTCATAGGAATAAACTCATAAAAAATTCCATAGTCGAGCATCAGTAACATTTCGTTTGAATTACTTTGGTCTTGTAACCCAAAAAATCCTTCAGAAGCATTATAATTCTCATAATAATTAATACTACTTCCTTTTAATATTTCGTCGAATTGTTCTTTATAAGGCAAGAAACTGACCCCTCCGTGCATGTATAATTCCAGATTGGGCCAAACTTCATGAATCGATTTTTTATCTGTTATTTCTAATATTTTTTTTAATAAAATCAACGTCCAAGATGGAACTCCAGAAATATTAGAAACATCTTCATTGATAGTAGATTTTGCCATTTTTTCTATTTTCGATTCCCACTCTGCCATTAAAGCAATTTCCAGTGTAGGAACCCTTCGTTGCTCCACCCAAAAAGGAAAATTTTTCATGATAATAGCTGATAAATCGCCAAAATATGAGGAGTTGTTGAATTCATTGATTTGACTACTTCCACCAACTACTAAGGTTTTCCCTAAAATTAATTTCGATTCTTCATGGTTGTGATGGTAAATAGATAACAAATCTTTACCTCCTTTGTAATGGCAATCCTCCAGCGACTCTTTACTTACTGGAATAAATTTACTCACGCCACTAACCGTTCCGGAAGATTTTGCAAACCATTTTATTTCTGAAGGCCACAAAATGTTCTGTTCTCCATTTCTAATTCTAAAAATATCTTTTTTTAAGCTTTCGTAATCTTGCAAAGGAACTCTATTGGCAAAATCTTGAGCATTTGCAATACTTTTAAAATCATATTTCCTTCCCCACTCCGTATCTTTAGCTTGATATACCAATTTTTGTAGCAAATCATTTTGCACATCAACAGGATATTTTATAAACAGCTCCATTTGATGAATACGTTGTTTTATAATCCAAGAAAATACAGAATTGATGATTTCCACTTTAAATGAGTTTAATGTTTAAAATTAAAAGTTTAAAGTTGATTTCGAACAAAACTCCCTACTTAAAATAATATTAATAATTTTAGAACTTTATGAATTTTCCAACTTTATGAACTACTCAGGACCTTTAGATAAAATGCACACCGCATTAAACAATAAAGTAATTTACCATTTACCTATTGGTGCAGATTTGGTAAACATGAACGAGTTGATTGGAAAAGAGATTTCGTTAACGTACCAACATCAAATTATTTGTAAAGAATGTGGTAAAACAACCATAAAATCTTTTAACCAAGGGTTTTGTTACCCTTGTTTTAAAAATTCGCCGAGTGCTGCCGATTGGATTATTCATCCTGAATTATCAAAGGCTCATTTGGGAATAGAGGATAGAGATTTAGAATTTGAGAAATCGGTTCAATTAAAACCGCACATGGTTTATTTGTCGCTTACCAGCGGAATAAAAGTAGGTATAACCAGAGAAAGCCAGATACCAACCCGATGGATTGACCAAGGAGCTGTAAAAGCCATTATTTTAGCTCAAACTCCCAACCGCTATTTAGCAGGAATGATTGAAGTAAGTTTAAAACAACACCTTGCCGACAAAACCAATTGGCGACAAATGCTCATGAACTTAAATGCAGATGTGGATTTAATTGCAGAAAAAAACAACATTAAAAAACTATTGGCAGACGAATACCAACCTTATATTTTACAAGAAAACAACATCACAGAAATTAACTATCCCGTTTTAAATTACCCAGTAAAAGTAACCAGCATTGGGTTTGATAAAATTCCTGAATATGTAGGGAAACTTACTGGCATAAAAGGACAATACCTCTATTTTGAAAATGGAATTGTATTAAATATTAGAACGTATAGTGGATATGTGGTGGAATTAAATTATTAAATGATTAAGGACGACAACGAATATCAAAGCATTTTAAATACAATAAGTTATGCTCTTATTGAATCTGATAAATTAGGATTCGATTCTATAATGAAACGAGATGCAAACTTACTTGGGCAAAGAATATTAATGAATACTCATTCTATTAATCAATTATTACAGGGAACATCATTTACTTTATCTAACAAAGAAAACATTTCTTTACCCGATATAAGTTCAATTATGTCATTATTTAGAACCCAAATAGAGGCATATGCTTCATTTCATCATTTATTTATTAATGAAACAGAAAATGAAACTAAATTATATTATAATTTATGGTGCTTATCTGGATTATCTCAAAGAGCTCACATTGAAGTTGACCAAGAACTACATCATAAAAAAGAGTTAAATAAACTAAATTTAAAACGAAAAAATGAAGCGCAGAAAATATTAGAAATTAAAAAATCAATACAAAATAATCCATTTGTAATAAACTTACCCAAAATAACAATTGACAAACTCAACAAACATATTGAAAAAAATCGTCCTAAATGGGAAGTCAAATTCGTTGATAATAAGCTTATTGAATTAAAGGTAAAAGAAGTATTATTTAACACAGGAATCAAGCCTTTAATTTTTGAAAAAATGTACAATCTACTTTCTTGGTACACCCATCCAAACTATCTTTCTATTATTCAACTCAAAGATATGTATGGCACAGGTTATTATAAAGAACAAATTAGAATTATAATGAATCATTCTGCATTTTTTTTGTGTTTTTTAATTAATGATTACTTCGATTTCTTTAACGACAGAAAAGAAATTTTCAACAAGTTGCCAAAAGAATTTAAAACCAAAA
>CAYJMI010000051.1:0-21557 GCA_964371285.1 uncultured Vicingus sp.
ATAAACTATCGGATATCCGCCCATTTTTGGTAGATAACCGATAAAGTGTCTCGGTTTATTCATGTTCAAATGTAACTAAAAAACAGTTGCTATAAATCATCAAACGAAATTTTCATCCATTAAACCTGACAAAATTACAATGGTACAATTATGGTTAATTTAGTGGCTGTGGAGAAACACGAAAAGAAAAAATTTATTAATGCTATTTTTTATCCGGCACTATTGGTGGTAATACTTGCTATTATTCACTTTGTTCAATATGCTTTCGATTTTAATTTTTATCAATGGGGTATTTATCCAAAAGAAGCCAAAGGGTTGGTAGGAATTATAACGTCCATTTTTATACACGGTAATTTTAATCATTTGTTTAACAATGCCATTCCACTTTTAATTTTGGGTTCGGCATTGTTTTATTTTTATAAACCTGTTGCCGTTAAAATTGTAGTTTGGATAGTTTTAATGGGTGGTTTTTGGACTTGGATAATGGCACGAGAATCTTATCACATAGGTGCAAGCGGATTAATTTATGGCTTGTTTTCGTTTTTATTGGTGAGTGGGTTTATTCGGTTAAACAAACAGTTAATTGCCTTATCATTTTTTGTAGTAATTGTATATGGAAGTATGGTTTGGGGCATTTTCCCTATCAAATTGGAAATATCTTATGAGGCACACTTTTGGGGTTTTGTTTCGGGTATAATTTTAGCCATTTTTTATCGAAAAGAAGGATTGCAAAAAGAAGTTCATGTTTGGGTGGAAGATGAAGAGGAAAGTGAAGGAGAAAAACAGTATTGGAAAACAGGCTACGATGATGAAAGTTATAAAATAAACTATAGAGAGGATGAACCCCGATAGCTATCGGGGGAAGTCGGAAGACCGAAGTTAGTAACTAGAAATCAGTAACCGTTTTTTTTGTATGTTTCCAACAACCAAGCAATCGCTTTATCCATGTTGTTAAAAACCTTTACAGGATTGTGCGATTTTACAAATTTTATGTAAAAATTAGCTAAAATACGGTTGTGTAAACTGTCTACTACAATGGCTTCTGCAATTCTAACACCTTTTGTTAAAGGGTCTTTTGCAAAATGAGCCATAGCTTGATTAGACATCTGGCTTCTTACGTTTATTGTATCAACTAAAGATAGAAAAGAGTTGCCATCGGCAAAATCATACATGGTTCGATTCGCTTCAATAGCATCTTCTAAATTAAAATCTACCATATCCTTAAATCGAATTTTTACTATTCGATTGTCGTACAAGGTAATTACCGTTTTTTCTAAATCTATTTCTTTAACAAAATTCATTAAACTAACGAATTGGGTTGCTAATGTAGTATTTTTTTTGAAAGTATCAAATAGGTAATCAACTTCTTAATTCTGCCTTCATAAAAACAAACCCCTGCCCCTCTCAAGAGGGGAAGCCGACACTCATAGCCGTCTTCCTCCTTCCAATCAACTACCTATTTTACCATTAGTGTATTAATTTTTTGACAAACCTCTAATTATAGTTACTTTCGTACCACTTAAAATTCAGCAATTAAACTAAACTAATATGAGAAAAATTTTATTGTCGGCAGCCATTTTTTCAATCTCGATGGCAATTGGGATGGATGCTCAGGCACAAAACAAAATTGAGTTTGAGCAATACAAACTTAAAAATGGGTTAAATGTAATTTTACATGAAGATCATTCAACGCCAATTGTTGCAGTTACAGTACTGTATCATGTGGGTTCAAAAAACGAAAATCAGGAAAGAACAGGTTTTGCACATTTTTTTGAACACTTATTGTTTGAAGGTTCCGAAAACATAAAAAGAGGCGAGTACATGAAAATTGTTCAGAGCAATGGAGGTATTTTAAATGCCAACACATCATTTGACAGAACTTTTTATTTTGAGATTTTACCTTCTAACCAAGCAGAATTAGGTTTATGGTTAGAATCGGAAAGAATGTTACAATCAAAAATTGACGAAACAGGTGTTGAAACTCAACGTGAAGTAGTAAAAGAAGAATACCGTCAACGTTATGATAATCAACCTTACGGAACTTTTTTACCCGAAATGTTTAAAAGAGGCTTTTTGGTTCATCCTTACAATTGGGTACCAATAGGTTCTTTGGCTCATTTAAATGAAGCAAAAATAGATGAGTTTAGAGATTTTTACAAAACGTATTATGTGCCAAACAATGCAACGCTTTCTATTGCAGGAGATATTAATAAACCAGAATTAAAAAAATGGATAGAAAAATATTTTTCTGAAATTCCTATGGGCACTAAAGAAATGAATCGACCTAAATTAGTTGAACCCGTTAAAAAATTAGAGGTTAGAGATACCATTTACGATAATGTACAATTACCAGCAGTAATGATGGGTTACCACACTCCGGCACAAGGAACACCAGATTCTTATGCCGTAAGTATGTTGGCTCAAATTTTATCGCAAGGTAAAAGCTCTAGGTTGCAAAAAAGCATCGTTGACGATCAACAAAAAGCGATTTTTGTTGGAGCATTTCCTTTTCCAACCGAAGACCCAGGAATGGCTCTAATGTTTGGAGTTACTAATATGGGAGTGGCTATCGATGCTTTGGAAGAATCTATTAACAAAGAAGTTGAAAAAGTTCAAACAGAATTGATTAGTGAAGATGAATTTCAAAAACTAAAAAATCAAATTGAAAGTGATATGGTTTCTGGAAATTCGAAGGTGGAAGGAATTGCTGAAAATTTAGCCAATTACTTTGTGTATTATGGCGATGCTAACCTTATCAATACAGAAATTAGTAGATACATGAAAGTTACTCGTGAAGATATTAAACGTGTTGCTAACGAATATTTTAGAAAAGATAACAGAGTGGTTTTACACTATTTGCCTAAATCAGAACAAAAAAGTAATTAATTGAAAATTAACGTATTGAATAACTATATAGAAATGAAAAAAATTATATCAATAGCAATTGCAACCATTATCATTAGTGGTGCATCATTTGCTCAAACTAAAGCAAAACTAGATAGAAGCATACGTCCAAACGCTGGAGCTGCTCCTGAAATTAAGTTAGGAAACATCCAATCGTTTACGTTAGAAAATGGTTTAAAAGTATTTGTGGTAGAAAACCATAAATTGCCAAAAGTAAGCTATTCACTTTCGTTAGATGTTGATCCAGTTTTAGAAGAAAACATGGTTGGTTTTAAAGCTGCCACAGGTGAATTGCTTGGAACAGCAACAGCAAATCGAACTAAAGATCAAATCAACGAACAAATTGATTTTATTGGTGCTGAGTTAAATACTTCTTCCGAAGGAATTTATGCTTCATCATTAAAAAAACATCAAGAAAAATTATTAGACATCATGTCTGATGTTTTGTTGAACGCAAAGTTTAGCCAGGAAGAATTGGATAAAATTAAAAAACAAACCATTTCCGGTCTTCAATCAGCAAAAGATAATCCAGATGCCATTGCTTCAAATGTAGCAGCTGTTTTGTTGTATGGTAAAAACCATCCTTATGGAGAAATTTCTACCGAAAAAACGGTTGAGAATGTAACTTTAGAAAAATGCAACGAATATTATAAAACCTATTTTAAACCAAATGTAGCCTATTTGGCAGTAGTTGGTGATATTACTTTGGCTGAAGCAAAACCTTTGATTGAAAAATATTTTTCGAAATGGGAAAAAGCTGAAGTGCCTGTAAATAAATATAAAACACCAACTGCACCAGAAAACACTAAAGTTGCCTTTGTGCATAAAGAAGGCTCAACTCAGTCGCTAATCAACATCACTTACCCAATTAGTTTAAAACAAAACAATCCTGATGTAATTAAAGCTAAAATTTTAAATTCAATACTTGGTGGTGGTTCAACGGCTCGTTTGTTTATGAATTTAAGAGAAGGACACGGTTATACTTATGGTGCATATTCATCGTTAAATCCTGATGATTTGGTTGGAAGTTTTAATGCAAGTGCAAAAGTAAGAAATGAAGTTACCGATAGTGCTATCATCCAATTTATGGTAGAGATGAAAAGAATTGTTAACGAAAAAGTTACCGAACAAGAACTACAAGACATTAAAAATTTCATGACAGGAACTTTTGCATACACCCTTCAAGACCCTCAAACCATTGCTAAATTTGCGATAAATACTGAAAAATATAAATTACCTGCTGATTATTATGCAACTTATCTTAAAAAACTTAGCGAAGTAACTGTTGATGATATTAAAGCTGTTGCTGAAAAATACATTAAACCCGAAAATGCAACTATTTTAGTGGTTGGTGATAAAGTTGTAGCTGAAAAATTAAGCTCTTTTAGTGCTGATGGAAAAGTAAGTTTTTATGATAGTTATGGTAATGATTATGTTGAAGCTTTAAAAGCTGCTCCAGCTGGTGTTACTGCTCAAACTGTTTTAGACAATGCCATAACTGCAAAATATGGAATGGCTAAAGGTGCAGCTTTAGATAAAAAATTAAGCAAAATTAAAGACATTACCGTAAAAATGAATGCTTCCGTTCAAGGACAAAGCATTGGTATTACCCGTTACCAAAAAACACCTAATAAATTTGCTATGGTGATGGCAATGGGAACCATGGTGGTACAAAAACAAACCTTTGACGGTACAGTTGGTAAAGTAAGCGGAATGCAAGGTAACAAAACGATGGAAGGAGAAGAATTAGCAGAATTAAAAGCTAGTTCGGAGATGTTTGCTGAAACAAAAATGGAGGCATTGGGTTTTAAACATAATTTATTAGGTATAGAACCATTAGACGGAAAAGATGCTTACAAAATGGAAAAAATTTCTGCTTCAGGCGAAAAAGAAACGGTTTGGTACGATGTTGCAACTGGTTTACAAGCTAAAACAATGGCGGTAAAAACAAATGAGCAAATGGGAGGGGAGTTTACTGTTGTTGGTTTGTATGCAGATTACAAAGAAGTGAATGGAATTAAATTTGCACATAAAATTGTACAAATTTTTGGACCACAACAATTGGATATGGATGTTACTTCTGTTGAAGTAAATACCAAATTAGGGGATGATATTTTTAAATAAATTAACCTAATCACATAAAAAAAGAGGCTGTCTAAAAAAGTAAGGGCAGCCTTTTTTTTGGACTATGTTTTGTAAATAAAGTATATATTTGGATGTATTATGTGACAAGAGTTACATATATCTACCCAAATTTTGATATATATATGTAGTTTTATCACACATATAAACAAGTTATCGGCAACCTTAAGACGACAGTGCTACTTTAAACCGACCATCTAAAATCAACCTTTTTTCAGGCCTGATAAAATCTGTTTGACGACCGCTTCTTTATCATTTCGTAACTGTTTAGCAAACTGCTTTGCATGAGGATGGACTTCATGATATTTCTCACTCCATGAAATAATCTCAACCAACGCTGGAACCAAATCAATCCCTTTTGGTGTGAGTGTGTATAGAATTTTCGCTTTGCTTTCAGGATGCTTTTGTCTTGTAATGATACCACCAGCTTCCAACAGCATCAATCTGTCAGCAAGAATATTTGTAGCAATTTTTTCACCGCCATTCAAAAAATCACCGTAGGTGTTCATTCCATTAAAAACCATATCACGAACTATCAATAACGACCATTTATCTCCGAAAATATCCAAAGCGGTGCTGATTGGACAAGTGGAACGGTATTCAATTTTTTTCTTCTTCACGACACAAATTTACAAATCCACTTGCATATAACAAGTATTTTGTTTTATATTTGCACTTTCAAATAGCAAGTGAAATTTTAAACCACGAAATATGAACAAATTGCAAGCACACAACGAAGCCGTAATCAACGCACCAATAGGTAGCGTTTGGGCAATCATTACCGACATTAAACTTTTGGACAAAATAAATCCTGGAGTTATCACCGCCACAGGTCGAATGGACAAACAAGGCGAAACACGAACTTGCGAAATGGAGAACAGAGGCAAACGAGGAACAATGACCGAAAAATTAGTTGAACTGGTTCACGAAAAGAAAACCGTTTGGGTAATTGAAAACGATAGTATGGGAATGGGTAAGATGTTGAAAGACCCACGATTTTGTTTCTATCTTGAAAAGATAGACGACAACCAAACCAAAATCATAAACGAATCTTATTACGAACCTGCTAACCTTATAGTAAGAATTATGAATGCGTTGATGATGAAAAAAAAGATGAGTGAGATACAAGGAAAAATTCTTTCAAACATTAAAGCTATAGCAGAAAAATAAATTGACATGGCAACTATTCACAACGAAATAACAGTAAACGCACCAGTTGAAAAAATATGGGAAGCATTGACAAACATTGAACTGCTTGACAAGTATGACCCAACAGTTAAACAGTCAACAGCACTTTCAGAAAACAAAAGCGGACTAAATGCAAAAAGAAAAGTGTTGATGCTTGATGGCAAAAACTGGTTTGACGAGAAAGTAACGGTGTTCAAACCAAACGAAGCATTGACCTATCAATTGACTGACTGTTCTTTTCCAATCGCAGGGCTGAAACACAGTTACAGCTTTGAAAAAGTTGGCAACCAAACAAAAGTGAAACAGGTAATGGAATACACCGTTAAGTTTGGTTTGCTTGGTAAGTTGCTTGACAGTTTGATGATACGCAAACAGTCGGACGCAGGAATTAAAAAATTCTTTGCAGGACTTAAATCGTATGCAGAAACTCATTAACCTTGACAAATGGCATACAACGAAAAATTAGCAAATCGTATTCGAGAGCAACTTGCAGACCTTCCCAACATTGAAGAGAAAGAAATGATGGGCGGTTTGACCTTTATGTATAACGGCAAAATGTGTGCCGGCATCATTGCAGACGAAATGATGTGCCGTATAGACCCCGACTTTCACGAAACAGCAGTAGAAAAAACAGGTTGCCGAACAATGGACTTTACCAAACGACCAATGAAAGGTTATGTAATGGTGGACGACACAGGCATAAAAAGCCAAAAAGAATTTAACTACTGGATAAATCTTTGTTTAGAGTTCAACAACAAAGCCAAGTCATCAAAAAAGAAGAAAAAATAATTTCATCAATTAACAACCAAAATCAAACAACATGACAAATTCAATCAACTGGTTTGAAATTCCAGTAAAAAATTTCAACAGAGCAAAAGCATTTTATGCAACATTATTAGGTGCAGACATTCAAGAAATGCCACACCCATCTTACAAGTATGGCATCTTGCCTGGCGACATGCAAAATGGTGTAACAGGTGGCATAGTAGAAGGTGAAGGTTTTGAACCTTCAATGACAGGAGCTTTAATCTATCTCAACGGTGGAGATGATTTGAGTGTTCCACTTTCTAAAGTTGAAGCTGCTGGAGGTAAAATTCTTTTACCAAAAACTTCAATCGGTGGCAACGGCTTTATGGCTCACATTGCTGACACAGAAGGAAACAAAATTGCACTTCACTCAATGAAATAATACAAAAGACAAAAGGGCGGCAGGTTTCCTGCCGCCCTTTTCTTGTTTATAGTGGTGTGTTTTCTGACAATTCATTTACTGTTAAAGCGACCGACACCACTTCGGACGAACAGAAAGGCAGCCGATAACAGCGGTTTTGCGTAATGGCGGGTGATGTGCTTCGTTGACACATTTGTGCTATATTTGAACTGTGTGCTTCTTATGAACTTTGGTGATGTAAATCCGCCACTACGCCAAGCCGCAAACCGTAATGTATAAATAGTGTTTTTTATGGCTATTTTTTATACACTATGTTTCTCGTCTTTTCGAATGTTTTCAATGGTCCATTCAATTTTTTTCTCAAAGGCATGGATTCGTTTTTCGCAATCTTGTTTTTCGCACACTTTACATGAAGTTGGCTGGCAATCATCACTATGTATAAATAACTCCACACTTTTACCAAACTTTTGTTGAACAATTTTTTCTATGGTATCAATTTCTTTATGGGCTTCTTTTACAGTAAAAAACCAAGGTAAGGTGATGTGGCAATCGATATGAAGAATGCTTCCATATTTTATAATCCTCAAATTGTGTAAATCTATCCAGTTTTCCTTTCTATTTTTATTGATACAATCTACCAATTCTTTTAAAAGTTTTTCATCAGCCTCATCCATAATACCAGAAATAGATTTCCGAACAATTTGAAAACCTGTAAAGATGATAACTACACCAAAAATTATTGCAACAGCACCATCTATCCATAATATGTTGGTAAATAAAATAATAATTAAACCAATAACAATACCTCCTGTAGTTAAGGTGTCGGAAACCAGGTGTTGCCCTGATGCGACAAGAGCTAACGAATTGTTTTTCTTTCCTTTTTTAATGGCAATTAAACCAATTATTAAATTTACAATTGCAGCTATAACTATTAAAATTATACCTAAATCTAATTTTTTTATTTCTTGAGGGTTTACCAGATGATTAACGGCTTCAAAAATTATCCAAATTCCGGCAAATGCAATCATTACACCTTCTAAAGCAGCAGAAAGGAATTCTACTTTTCCATGTCCGTAAGGATGGTTTTTGTCTTTTGGTAAAGAAGATAAATATAAACTGTACAACCCAATAAAAGCACTAATTACATTTACAATTCCTTCCAGAGCATCGGTTAAAATAGCCACCGAATTGGTTAAGTACCAAGCCGTTAATTTTACTGTAAACAATACAACTCCAACAACAGCAATTATTTTTTGGAAATTGTAATTTTCTTTTTGAATTTTCAACGATTTATGATTTTGGATTAGAGATTTGTTCTTTATCGTCATTGCGGGCTTGACCCGCAATCTTCTTTTTAACCATACTAATTTTTATGAGATTACGGGTCAAGCCCGTAATGACGTGGAATTTGTTACTTGAGATATTTAGCTTTGATAACATTTAAATGATGTAATTCATGACCTGAAATAGTAAATCCGATACTGTGTACGGTCAATTTGTTTTCGTTTGCAATACCGCCTTGTTCAAGCATTTCCGGAGTAAAATTCTTAAATAAAGCAAGGGTAGATTTTCTAATAATTTTATATTCTTTTAAAATACTTTTTAAGGTTCTGTTATTTGCATTAGAATTTAAAACAAAAACATCGTGGTCGAACCCGGGCAATTCGGTTTTATCTTTTCTAGCAAAACGAAGTGCTCTTTCGCAAAAGATACGCTCAGTATCCATAACATGAACTAGTAATTCCTTTATTGTCCATTTGTTCTTAGCATAAGCAGAATTTCCTTGTTCTTCATTTAAGAAACTAATTAAATGTTTCATTTCCTTGTAGGAAGATTTTAAGGCTTTTATTACATCCTCTTCAGTAACTAAATTGATGTAGTTATTAAAATATTCAGCAAAATCATGGGCTGCAATAGCATTAATTTTACTTTCTTTTTTAATAGCTATTGCCTTAGGAGTTGTTTTTGTTGGTACTGCTTTTTTTATAGTTTTTTGCATAATCATATTTTGTTTAGGAGATTTAAAATTTTGCTCTGGCTTTCATTTTTGTTTTTTGAAAGTTTACATTGGTGTTTTTTGGGTATTTTACAGAAAATGACAAGATGATTTTTTTTACTTCTCCCGGTTGTAAATCGTATTTCCAAGTAAGTTTTCCGGTTTTAGAATCAAACTCAGCTTTACTTGTTTCTATCGACTCAACAATAATATCGCCTTGAGTTGAAATTGGAAGCTGATCATTTACTTCAATAAAAATAGGTGTTTTACGATTGTTTTTAATGTTCATTTCGTAACCAAAAGTTTCTTTGGTTGTACTACCCAAAAACTTTTTAGTATTATATTCTTTTATTTTGCTTCGTGTAACCAACACTTTATTGTCACGACCCAAAGATAAATCTAACGTATCATCAACACTTCTAGTATTAATATAGGATTGACCAACATACGTGCCGCTATAATATACATTGGCAGGACCTTCAACTAAATCTAAATCCTCCCAACCAGTAATTCGTGCCAGTAAAAAAGCATCTCTATCGAGTTTTGGCACACTAAAATGCTGGTAAGTAGCTGGGAGTTTGTATTCAGTAACATCAACAATATAAGGTTTGGAATCAGATGGAATAGAATAATTAATTTTAATGTCAAATTCGGCACTTAGTTCCGAAACTTGAATTTCTTCAAACTGAATTGGTTGTACTATAGCTTTTTGTTCTGCCTTTTGAGCAATACTATTTTCAAATAAAGCGTTTTGCATATAACCTTCACCTGATATTGAAGAAGGAGCATTTCCATCCCATCCACTCACATTTGCTGATTTATAATTGTTATAATTAGCAACACTATAATCTAAACTCCATTTATCTAAAACAGGTTTTGAAGCACTTTGCGAAGGGTCGGCAGTTGATAATCTAATTTTAATATCGTTCCAATCAATACCTGTGTTGTTAAACACTTTTGCTCGGTATTTTAGCTCAACGGGTTGATTAATGTCTAGAGTGAGTAAATCATAACTTGGAGCCCATCCGGCATCAGAAACAATGTACTTTAATTCTATACTTGAAGTTGTTTTAGTTTTTACATTTAGTAAAATAGAAATTTCTGCCGAAGGTTGAGTGTTTTTAGCATTCAATTCCATAAGTTGCCCGTTTAATTTAACCAAAACTTCATTCAATAATCTCGATTTTTTATCAATACTAGAAATTTCAGTATTGATTTCTTTTATTCTGCTCCTAAACAAATCAGCTGCTAATTTTAATTCTGCAACAGCAACTCCTTTATCGTTTCCGCCAATAGATTCGTTTTTTAACAACATGTTTTTTTCCGAAGTGTATGCATCTCTATCATTACTTAATTGTATGATGTTGTCAGTAATTAAGGTTACAGAATCCTTTAATTCTCTCACTCCTATACTTTCTTTTTGGTTAACCATATAATTAATAGCATCTGAAATTGCCAAAATAGAAACATCTCCAGTTGTATTTACTTGAATACTCTTTGAATTGAGCTTTGTAGATAAACCCGTAAAAACAATTTTATTTCTTCCGGGATTTAAGTTTATTGGTTTCATGTGTGTTACTTCTGCTCCAAATAAATAAACAATTGCCGACTGTACAGGAACATTTACTTCAACAACGGTTTCATTAGTTTGTGCAAAAACAGAAGAAATGCTTAATGCAAAAATTGAAATTAAGATGGAAATTTTCATAAGGTATAATTTTAGAATTAATTTATACCAAATGTAACTTTAAAAAATATTATAAGATAAAGGTTTCCTCATATTTATAAAAAAACATTAATCTTGTAAAAAGATTTTGAAAAGATAATAAAATGGCAAAAATTAAATTTGGAACAGACGGTTGGAGAGCAATAATTGCTAAAGAATATACGGTAGATAATGTGGCAAGAGTTGCTATTGGTACCGCTACTTGGTTAAAACACAATTTTAAAAAACCATCTGTAGTAGTTGGTCACGATTGCAGATTTGCAGGTGAACTTTTTGCCGAAACTACAGCTAAAGTACTAGCCAATGCTGGTGTTAAAGTGTATTTGGCAAAAGATTTTGTATCAACACCTATGGTTAGTTTAGGAACTTTAAAACAAAAAGCTTCGTTAGGTGTGGTTATTACGGCATCACACAATCCTCCTTCTTACAATGGTTTTAAGTTAAAAGGTAGTTTTGGAGGTCCACTTTTACCAAAAGAAATTCAAGAAGTTGAAGACTTAATTCCGGAAACGAATACCCTGAATTTAGAGATTTTAGACATCCAAAAATTTATTGACAAAGGGATGATTGAATACATTGATTTAGAAACCATGTATGTTAATCATGTGGAAGCTAATTTTGACATGGATTCGATTAGAAATTCATCACTTAATTTTGCATTTGATGCGATGTATGGTGCTGGTCAAAATGTAATGCGAAGGTTGTTACCCGATATTGATTTTTTACATTGCGATTACAATCCTGGTTTTGATGGTATTGCACCAGAACCTATCCACAGAAATTTATTGGAGTTTTCAGAAATGATAAAACTTTCTGATGGTGAAATTAATTGCGGTTTAGCTGTTGATGGTGATGCGGATAGAATAGGATTGTACGACAGTAAAGGCGAATTTGTAGATTCGCACCACATTATTTTGCTGTTAATTAAATATTTGGTGGAGGAAAAAAAATTGACAGGTAAAGTGGTAAACGCTTTTTCGGTAACTCCAAAAGTTAAAAAAATGTGCGACCATTTTGGATTAGCTTACCAAGTGTGCCAGATTGGGTTTAAAAATATTGCCGGAATAATGATTAAAGACGATGTGTTGTTAGGTGGTGAAGAATCGGGTGGTATTGCTGTTAAAGGACATATTCCAGAGCGAGATGGAATTTGGATGGGATTGATTATTTGGGAATACATGGTTAAATCGGGTAAAACTCTTGAAGAATTGATTGATGATGTGTACAAAATTGTTGGAGCCTTTAAATTTGAGCGTATCGACTTGCATTTAAAAGAAGAAGACAAGCAGCGTATCATGAAAAATTGTGCATCAAAATCATATAAAAAATTTAGCGATTTAGAAGTTCGAAAAATAGAAGATATTGATGGCTACAAATTTTTCTTTGATAACGACGAATGGGTAATGATTCGTCCATCAGGTACAGAACCCGTTTTACGTACTTATGCAGAAGCCGCTACTACCGAAAGAGCATTTAAAATATTAGAAAAAACACACAACGAGTTTAAAAATAAGTAAGGAACTTATTAAGAAACCAACTCAAAACCCAACAACTCAATATCGCTTGATAAAAACCCGGCTTTAATGGGTTCTTCTCTGCATAAATCGGTGCTTAAATATTTTTTATTACAATCCGAAAAAATGGTCACCACATTTGCTGTTGGATGTATTTTTTCTTGTGCGATTAAAGCACCTATAAAATTTGCTCCAGAAGAAATACCAACACCTAAACCGAGTTGTTCTGCCAATTTTTGAGCCATAATAATAGCATCACCATCATCTACATGTAATATTTCGTCTAATTCATCTAGTTTAACAATAGAAGGAATAAATTCATCAGAAATTCCTTGAATACGATGTTTTCCGACTTTATGGCCTGTTGATAATGTTGGCGAATTGGCAGGTTCTAATGGGTGGATTTTTATTTTTGAATATTGTTCTCTTAAATAATTACCTGTTCCCATAACGGTTCCACCTGTTCCAACTCCTGCAACAAAAGCATCTATGTTCATATTTAATTGTTTCATTTGGCTTTCAATTTCCGGGCCGGTAGTGGTATAATGTGCCTCAACGTTAAAGTAATTATCAAACTGGCAAGGTAAAAAACAGTTGCTGTTATTGGCTTGGTGCTGTTTAGTCATTGCTATGCTTCCCAAAAAACCACCTTCTTCGGGTGTAACCAGACGAATTTTCGCACCGAAACTTTTAATGATTTGAATTCGTTCCATACTCATCCAATTGGGCATGTAAATCGTTACGGGATGATTAAATGCCGCACCAACAGCCGAAAAAGAAATGCCCGTATTTCCACTGGTAGCTTCTACAATTTCATCGCCGGGTTTTAAGATTCCTTCTTGGTATGATTTATTGATAACATGTAACGCAATTCGGTCTTTAATACTCCCCGTCATGTTAAAGTTTTCCAATTTAGCATAGATAAACCTTTCTTCATTTTTGAATAAAAATTTGATTTTGGCTAAAGGTGTTTTTCCTATAATACTTGTTAAATCTGGTATTTTTCGAGCTATCATTTGTGTGCTTGACATATTAACTACAAATTATATTATCATTTTCTTTTCATCACTTTCTCCACAGCTTTTACAATGCTTTCAGCATTTAAGCCATATTTTTCCATCAATTGAGCTGGAGTTCCGCTTTCACCAAAACTATCGTTTACGGCAACGTATTCAATAGGCATAGGATTGTTTTGGCTAATCAACTGAGCAATACTATCGCCTAAGCCGCCATTAAACATGTGTTCCTCAGCAGTAACAATACACTTGGTTTTATTGGCTGATTTTAACACCGCTTTTTCATCCAATGGTTTTATGGTGTGGATGTTGATAATTTCGGCACTGATACCTTTTGCTTCTAATAACTCTCCAGCTTGAATGGCTTCCCAAACCAAATGACCTGTAGCAAAAATAGTTACATCAGTTCCTTCATTTAAAACAATAGCTTTACCGATAACAAATGGTTCATTCATAAAAACGGGTACAACGGGTCTTCCAAAACGTAAATAAACTGGTCCTTCAAAATCAGCAATAGCTTTTGTTGCAGCCTTGGTTTGGTTGTAATCGCAAGGGTTGATTACCGTCATTCCCGGTAGCATTTTCATCAAACCAATGTCTTCTAAAATCTGGTGAGTTGCACCATCTTCACCCAGCGTTAATCCAGCATGCGAAGCACAAATTTTTACATTTTTACCTGAGTAAGCTACCGCCTGACGAATTTGGTCGTAAACCCTGCCTGTAGAAAAATTTGCAAAAGTTCCGGTAAACGGGATTTTACCTCCAATGGTCATACCAGCAGCAATACCAATCATGTTGGCTTCGGCAATACCCACTTGAAAAAATCGTTCAGGATTTTCTTTCTCAAACTGATTCATTTTTAAAGAACCTGTTAAGTCGGCACAAAGAGCCACTACATTTGGGTTTTCTCTTCCCAATTCAGTTAATCCGTCGCCAAAGCCTGAGCGGGTATCTTTTTTTTCGGTGTAAGGGTATTTTTTCATTGCTAAAATTTTATTTGAGCCGAAGCTCCTGAATTTATTTTAAATGTTTTTTCTTTGGTTTCAATTACATTTTTTGAGTTTACGCTTCTATAAACCAATCGGTAATTTCCCGGTTGAAGAATCACTGTTTCTCTTGTGCTGTTTGGAGACAGGTTATAAATCCATTTCAATGTATTGTTTTCTTCAACAAAAAGACTTGCAACACCTTTTGCAGGTAAAAAAATGGTAGCCAAACCGGGGTCTTGTATAAAAACTTTAGTAGTATGACTTTGTGCAATGTTCACTTTTTTTACATGGATTCTTGGTAGGGTAAGAATTTCTAAATCGTAATCGCCGACAATGTATTTGGTGGTTTCTTCAAAATTTTGAACATGAAAAGTATTCAAATCGCCGTGTTTACGAACCAAACATTTTAAATCCTGGTATTCGTTTAATCCACTCATTTCCATTTTTAACATGCCTTGTGGAGCGTCAATACCAATAATGTTGTGTTTTCCGGCTGTAATTTCAATGTCTTTTTTTGTTACTTCGGGTAAAGTATGAACCACCAAATCGTAACGTAATGCCGGATTAATTGGAACGGTGTCAGGTACGCCATAATTGTTGATGGTATGGATAAAATTATATTGAATTGATTTGGAGAAACTGTCGTAAAAAGTCATGTTTACATCGGTTTCGGTAGGTTTTCCAAAAGCATCCATCAGGTTAACCTGAACGGTAGTATTATTCATGACTTGCGAAATAACAATTTGCAACACATTTTGGAACGATTGGGCATCTTTGGTTTCAAAAAAATTACCTACACATTTAAATGCGTCAATGGTTTCTATATCTAATCCCATTCCAATAACAAACGGACGAAGTATTACTCCATTTTTTTGCAAAGCCAACGCCACAGCACAGGGGTCGCCCTGACATTCTTCAATACCATCGGTAATTAAAATAATAATGTTTTTACAGTTGGTACAAGGTGGAAAGTCGTTTTTGGTTTGTTCTAGCGAGTAAGCAATTGGGGTTGTTCCTGTTGGACGGATTTCGATAAGTTTCTTTTTTATTTTGGAGAAATTGTTGGTGGCAAAAGGAATTTCCAGTTTAGTGTCTTCACAACTTCTGTTTCCAGCAGCTACAGAGAATTGATGTCCGTAAACCCTTAAGGCAACTTCTAAATTTTCAACAGTTTTGAGGCTGTCCATTAATTGGCTGAGCAATCGTGTGGCAACAACCATTTTTTGCTCCTGACCCCACAAACCGTACATACTTTGTGAAGCATCTAAAACAAATAAAATTCGGGTTTTTTGTTTGGTTTGAGAAAGGGATGTTTTTGCAAATAGAATGCTAAATGCGAGTATGATTAAATAGATATGTTTTTTTAAGTATCTCAAAGTATAAAGTTAACGTCATTACGAAGAAGCGTTAGCGAATGAAGTAATCTTATTTTTTTAGCAGATTGCTTCGTTCCTTGCAATGACGAAAAAATCAATAATCACCAAGCGTTTCTTCCAATTGTCCTAAAGCACTAGCTAATTGTTCGTCGTTTGGAGCAACACCATGCCATTTATGCGAACCCATCATAAAGTCAACACCGTTGCCCATTTCTGTTTTCATGATAATCATAATGGGTTTTTGTTTGCCTAAGTGTGTCTTTGCTTTGTTAACTGTTTCAATAATGTTTTGCATGTTGTTTCCGTTCATGTGCAACACATCCCACCCAAAAGCATGCCATTTGGCTGTAAGGTCGCCCAAGTCCATTACTTGTTTTGTACTACCATCAATTTGTTGACCGTTGCAATCGATACATGAAATTAAATTATCTACTTTTTTGTGAGCAGCAAACATAGCAGCTTCCCAAATCTGACCTTCTTGTAATTCGCCATCGCCGTGTAAAGAAAAAACAATAGATTTATCGCCATTTAATTTTTTGGTTAAAGCTGTACCGATGGCGTTTGATAAGCCTTGACCTAAAGAGCCACTTGCAATTCTAACACCTGGTAAACCTTCGTGAGTGGTTGGGTGACCTTGTAAACGGGAATTTAATTTTCTGAAAGTTGCTAATTCTTTTGTAGGAAAATAACCAGAACGAGCTAAAACACTATAAAATACAGGGGAAATGTGTCCATTTGAAAGAAAAAAAATATCTTGATTTCTGCCATCCATATCAAAAGGTTGTGGTTGATGATTCATAATTTCGAAATATAAAGCAACCAAATAATCGGTACAACCTAAAGAACCTCCAGGGTGGCCAGAGTTAACGGCATGAACCATTCTAACGATGTCTCTTCTTACTTGTGAAGCAATTTTTTCAAGTTCTAAAATTGATGGCATTTTTATTGTATTTATGTTTGAAATTCGGATTCAAAAGTAGTTCAATTTTAAAAGAATTAGCTAGTCGTGTTGAAAACTTGTAATAAGTAGGTGGGAAGACAAAAGTCCGAAGACCGAAGACGGAAGCTGGCATAGTGCGTTAGCTCTCCCCTTGAGGGGAGATACAGAGGGGTGATGTGTTGGGAAGACCAAACTCGGAACTTTGAACCTCAAACTTTGAACTACCAACTGTTGAAAACACAATATTTAAACCGTTTTAACGCTTGGTATTACCATTAATTTTATTGCATATTGAAATCAATTATGAAAATTAAAATCACCATATTAAGTTTATTGCTCGGATTTGTACTTTTTAGTGCTTTCCAACCATTTTATATAGAAAATAATTCACCGGCATTTCTTAATTCAAACACATGGGCAGATTCGGTATTAAAAACACTTACGTTTGATGAGAAAATAGGACAATTGTTAATGGTGGCAGCTTATTCCAACAAAGATGAAAAACATTTTAAGGAAATAGATTCATTAATTACCAATTATAAAATTGGAGGTTTAATATTTATGCAGGGAGGCCCAATTCGACATGCAGATTTATATAACAGGTATCAAGCCGCATCAAAAGTACCCTTATTGATTTCTATAGATGGTGAGTGGGGTTTAGCCATGCGGTTGGATAGTGTAGTTAAATATCCTTGGCAAATGACGTTGGGAGCTATTCAAGACAATAACTTGATTTATAAAATGGGAGAAGATATTGGAAAACAGTGTCAACGTTTGGGAATTCAAGTGAATTTTGCTCCAGTAGTTGACGTAAATGTAAATCCAAAAAACCCTATTATCAATGCCCGTTCGTTTGGAGAAAATAAATACAATGTGGCTAAAAAAGGGGTGGCTTATATGCAAGGATTACAAGCCGTAAATGTGTTAGCAAATGCCAAACATTTTCCCGGGCATGGTGATACCGACACCGATTCTCATAAAGCATTACCCATAATTAATCATACCAAACAACGGATAGATTCTATTGAATTACATCCGTTTAAAGCATTAATTGCTGAAGGATTGGCAAGTATGATGGTGGCACATTTGTTTATTCCAGCTTATGACACTTCTGCAAACACTGCTACAACACTTTCTAAAAACGTAGTTACCTATTTGTTAAAAGACTCGTTAAAATTTAAAGGTTTGGTGTTTACCGATGCCTTAAACATGAAAGGGGTAAGTTCTTTTAATAAACCAGGTTACGTTGATGTATTAGCATTGTTGGCAGGAAACGATGTACTGTTGTTTTCAGAAAATGTACCTACGGCAATTGCAGAAATAAAATGTGCAATTGAATTTGGAGATATTGATTCTACTGAAATTGAACGAAGATGTTTAAAGGTTTTAAAAGCTAAAGAATGGTCGGGAGTATACAAAAATAACCAAGTGGTCTTAGAAAATTTAACTGCCGACTTAAACAAAAAAGAATATGAATTGCACAATAAAAAATTATTTGAAAGTGCTTTAACGGTTATTCAAAATCAATATGATTTTATTCCATTACAAGAGTTGGATAAAACAACCATTGCTTCTATTGCTATTGGAGAAGAAGAGTACCAAGAGTTTCAAAATTCATTGAATTTATATACAACTGTTCAGCCGTTTTATACCGCAGAACTGAATGCCACCAACAAAAAACTGTTTATGGATACGGTTAATGCTTTTAATACGGTAATCGTTTCGTTGCACAATTCTGATAAAAACCCTTGGAGAAAATATAAAATAAGTCCAGAAACCAAAGAGTTGATGGTTGAATTAAGTAAAACCAAACGGGTAATTTTAGTAAATTTTATGAATCCATATAGCTTGATTGGTTTTAGTGGATTGGATAAAATAAACACTACTATTTTAGCATATCAAAATAATAAATATACAAATAGAGCTGCTGCGGAATTGGTATTTGGGGGTATTGGAGCAAATGGTAAATTGCCTATTTCTGTTTCTACTAAATTTAAAGAAGGCACTGGTTTGGATATTTTACCAATAGGTCGTTTTGTATATACCGAACCCGAAGAAGCCGGTATTTTTGAAAACGAATTGTATCAAATTGACAGTATTGCTAAAAAAGGGATAGAAGTAGGTGCATATCCTGGTTGTCAGGTTTTTGTGGCTAAAGAAGGTAAAGTTATTTACAACAAATCGTTTGGTTACCATACTTACGATAGTTTAATCGTAGTTGATAAAAACACCATTTACGATTTAGCATCGGTAACTAAAGTTTCGGCAACATTGCTGGGTTTAATGCATTTGCAAGACCAAAACAAGTTTAGCTTGGATAGTAAATTGGGCGATTATTTATCGGAATTAATACCAGATACTTCTGCTTATTACAACTTAAATTTGAGAGAAATTTTGGCTCATCAAGCAGGCTTACAAGCTTGGGTTCCGTTTTATGTTAAAACCATTTACAAAGGAGAACTCGACCATGTTATTTATTGCAACGATTCTTCTTACTATTACCCTTACCGTGTTGCCAACGATATTTATATCAGTAGATTTTACCCTGATATTATTTATCAACGTATTTTAAATGGACCTTTGAAAGAGAAAAAATACACGTACAGCGATTTAGGTTATTACTTTTTGATGAAAATTGTGGAAGCCAAAAGTCAACAATCGTTAGACAAATATGTTGGTGATATTTATGCACAAATAGGAATGACAACTACTGGCTATCATCCAAGAAACAGGTTTAGTTTAGATAGAATTCCTCCTACAGAAAACGATAAAATCTTTAGAAATCAAATTATACAAGGTGATGTGCACGATCCTGGAGCTGCTATGTTGGGTGGAGTGGGTGGACATGCTGGATTATTTTCGAATGCCAACGATTTAGCCAAGTTGATGCAAATGTACATGAACAAAGGAGCTTATGGAGGGGTAAGTTATTTAAAAGACACTACCATAAACGAATATACAAAATGCCAATTTACGGGACAGGAAAATGAAAACAGAAGAGCTGCTGGTTTTGATAAACCTTTTTTACAAGGCTACGGGGGACCAACGTGTGACGGTATTTCTCAAAATAGTTTTGGACATACTGGATTTACTGGCACTATGGTTTGGGCTGACCCTGACGAAAAAGTGGTGTATGTGTTTTTATCGAACAGAACATACCCCGATGCAGAAAATAAAAAATTGGCAAATTTGAATATTAGAACAGATATTCAAAAAGTAATTTATGATGCGATAGCAAAATCGAAAGGTAGGAAAATTAATTAAACCACTTTTTATAGTCATTGTCCGTCAGCTGACGGACGATTTTTTTGTTTGTGAGGATACAAACTAAGGCTAAAACCCCCTTGTCGTATAAAATTAGATATTAACAATATGAAAGCTATTTATTATTGGTAAAATTGTAGTATAAAAGAAAAAATTATTACACAAAATCTAACTACCATTAATAATCTTTGGCAAAAAATATCATTTATCGGGTTAAGCCACTTAAAAACAAGTGAGGCTTTAGAATGTTATCGAGAAATCATTTTGATTAATAGGTTAATAACATTTATCCTAATCATCATGCTTGCTTATCTCCCTATTGAATTTATTATTAATGGATCAACTTTAATTCCTGAAATAATAATTGAAGTTAGTTTTTTGGCTTTTACTTTGTTTTTAAATCACAAAAAGTGGTTTAAATTTTCGAGAATCTATTTCTTTTTTGCTTGTATTATTTCCATTTTACCTATGATGTATCTTGTTCCTGAAGGAGCTGGAAATGAATTTTTATTTTTACCTGTTGCATTAATACCAGCAATTTTATTTCAAAATAAATGGCTAGGTTTTTTTATGTTTTTATTCGTACTGATTATCTTTTTTATTGTAATAAATACACGCGAATGGATTCATCCTATTATAGAAGTTACTCCCGAGCAAATAGCCTTTTTTAGAAACATCTATTTAGCAATGGTTTTCTTTATCGTATTTACCATTGTTTTTTATTTTAGAACCATTGTTAATGATTTTGAGAAAATTAACAATGAAAAAAATGAATTACTAAGAATTTCTAACGAAGAAATTACAGCAAAAAAATCAGAAATAGAAATTCAACATAATGAAATTAAGGCAAGCATAAGTTACGCCAAGCGAATACAACAGGCAATATTGCCTTCTGATGCGATTTTTAAAAAAAACTTACCCCAATCATTTGTTTATTATCGGCCAAAAGATATTGTAGCGGGAGATTTTTATTGGATGGAATGCCTCCCCCTAAACCCCTCCGAAGGAGGGGAAACTTCCTCCCCTTCGGGGAGACCAGGAGGGGCTCTTATTCTTTTTGCTGCTGCTGACTGTACAGGTCATGGTGTGCCAGGAGCAATGGTAAGTGTAGTTTGTAATAATGCTCTCAACCAATCGGTAAAAGAACATGGCTTAACTCAACCAAGTTTTATTTTAGATAAAACTCGAAATCTTGTTATTGAAGCTTTTTCTGAAAGTACGGATAGTGTTCAAGATGGAATGGATATTGCACTTTGCTCATTAAACTTAAAAACAAACGAACTACAATTTGCTGGTGCCAATAATCCATTATGGATAATTAGAGAAGGGGCAAG